>MWBB01000015.1 GCA_002068835.1 Acidobacteria bacterium ADurb.Bin340
CCCTGTTCGGCTTCGAGGGCGTGTCCCAACCCCAGGTGCAGGATCTGCTGGATGAGCGGTGCGACGAAGCGTCGCCGCTGATCCTCGGTGCCGTGGGCTTGGGCCTCTTCCTGAAGCCCCAGCCCGTGCTCTACATGCCCGTCATCCGCTCCCCGGGTCTGGATGCCCTCCACCGGGCCCTCTGGGAAGGCGTGGCGGATCTCCAGGGCCACCTTTTTCCCCTGTACGGTCCGGAACGGTGGATACCCCACCTCACTCTGGCGCAGTTCGACCTGGAGCCTGGCCGCCTGCTGGAAGCGGTGGCGGCCCTCATGGATGAAGACCTCAGCCTGTCCTTCGAGGTCCGGTACCTAGCCCTGTTCGACTGGATCGGCCCTCGCTACGAACCCCGGGAACGCTATCCCCTGCGGGGGCGTCCGGCGCAGGTTCCGGGCGGCGCTATCCTGAAGTCATGAGCAAGCTCGTGAAGGCCCACCTCGACCACCGCCGCGCCTGGATGGCTTTCGATTTCGCCTACCCGGTCATCTCCCGGCGCAGCCGTGGCGTGAGCCTGGGGGTGAACCTGAACCCCGACAAGCTCTGCAACTTCAACTGCGTGTACTGCGAAGTGGATCGGGCCACCCCGCCCCGTCGGCGGGATGTGGATCCCGATCAGCTGGAGCGGGAGATCGCATCGCTGCTGGACCTCACCACCAGCGGGGAGCTGTTCCAGGTGCCGCCCTTCGATTCGGCCCGCCCCGAGCACCGGCGCCTCAACGACATCGCCTTCAGCGGCGATGGCGAGCCCACCACGGCCCGCTGCTTCCCGCAGGTCATTGCCCGGCTGGCGGCCCTGAAAGCCGCCCGGGGGCTGGAGGCCGTCAAGCTGGTGCTCATCACCGATGCCACCCGCCTCCAGGCGCCTGAAGTGGTGGAAGGGCTGGAATGCCTGATGGCCAACCAGGGCGAGATCTGGGCCAAGCTCGATGCGGGAACCGAAGCCTACTACCGAACCATCAACCGCACCCAGGTGCCTTTCAGCCGCATCCTGGACAACCTGCGGGCCACGGCCCTGCGTTGGCCCCTCACGATCCAGACGCTGTTCCTGGAGTGGCAAGGGCAGGGGCCCACCGCGGGCGAGGTGGATGCCTACATCGCCTGTGTCCAGGCCCTGCTCGAAGCCGGCGGGAAGCTCGAGGGCATCCAGCTCTACACCGTGGCCCGTCCCACGCCGGAGCCCGAAGCTCGCCCCCTGCCTGCCGCCGAGATGGACCGCCTGGCCGGTCGGCTCAAGGACGGCCTGCCCGGCCTGCCCATCGAGGTCTTCTACGGACCGGAGCCCACGGCCGCAGAATGAGGAAGGCCCGCCTGATCTTCGCGATCCTCCTGGCGCTGCTCGGAGGGGCGGCCTGCCGCCGCCGGACCCCGCCGCCTCAGGCGGCTCCCGTACCCGTTCGCTTCACCCTGGCGGCCGTGGGGGATCTGCTGCTGCACCAGGATGTGCAGCGGGCCGCGGAAACTGCCGGGGGATTCCACCCCCTGTGGGCTCCCGTAGCTGAGCGCCTGGCCCAGGCGGACCTAGCCTTCGGCAACCTGGAAGTGCCCCTGGCCCCCCGCACCGGAGCCGCCAGCCGTCCCTTCGTATTCAACGCCCCGGCCCGTCTCGCGCCCGATCTGAAGGCCAGCGGCTTCCAGGTTCTGGCCACCGCCAACAACCACGCCTACGACCAGGGCACCGCCGGAATGCTGGAAACCCTGGATCACCTCGCGCAGTCCGGACTGGCGGCCGTGGGCAGCGGACCCAGCCGGGAGGCGGCGGAAGCTCCCCTGCTGCTGGAGCGCCGCGGCCTCCGCATCGCCTTCTTCGCCCGCACCGAAACCTTGAACCAGGGCGGCAACGGCGCGCCCACCGGCCCCTGGGTGGCCCTCCTGGACCTGGAACGCACCGGCGCGGCCATCACCGCCGTGCGGCCTTCGGTGGATCTGGTGGTGGTGAGCCTGCATTGGGGCGACGAGTACGCCCTGGCCCCGGCGCCCCGCCAGATGAAAGCAGCGGAAGCCCTGGTGGCCGCCGGAGCGGACCTGATCCTTGGCCACCATCCCCATGTGCTCCAGCCCCTGCGGTGGGTGGAGGCGGGCGGGCGGAAGGGGGCCGTGGCCTTCTCCCTGGGCAACTTCATCAGCAACCAGGACCGCACCTACCGTCCCGGGCAGGATGAAGCCGCCCTGGGGGACAACCGCGACGGAGCCCTGCTCTGGGCTACGTTCCGGAAGGGTCCGGGCCGATCCGCCGCCCTGGAATCCGTGGACCTGGTTCCGCTGTGGACCCTCAACAACTGGCCCGACCGCGCTGCCGGACGCACCCCCGCCCGGGACATCCGCGTGAGCCCCCTGGACCAGGTGGCCGAAGTGAATGCCATCCGTCGCCACCGCCTGGAAACCGTGCTGGAAGGCCGCTGGAGCCTGCGCTGAACAACCGGGGGGCCCGAAGGCCCCCCGCAACCCGTTCCCGCGTGTTTCAGCCTGCGCCGCCGGTCTGGGTGGGGGGGCGGTGGGTGAGGCTGGCCTTGATGAAGTCTCGGTTCATGCGGGCGATGTGTTCGAGGCTCACGCCTTTGGGGCAGGCGGCTTCGCATTCGCCATGGTTGGTGCAGGTGCCGAATTCCTCGGCATCCATCTGGGCCACCATGTCCCGCACGCGGCGGTAGCGTTCGGGCTGGCCCTGGGGCAGCAGGGCCAACTGGCTGATCTTGGCGGAGACGAAGAGCATGGCGGAGGCGTTGGGGCAGGCGGCCACGCAGGCGCCGCAGCCGATGCAGGCGGCGGCATCGAAGGCCTGGTCGGCGTTCTCCTTGGGCACGGGGATGCTGTTGGCATCGGGCACGCAGCCGGTGGGGACGCTGACGAATCCGCCTGCGGCGATGATGCGGTCGAAGGCGCTGCGGTTGACCACCAGGTCCTTGAGGATGGGGAAGGCTGCGGCCCGGAAGGGCTCGATGGTGAGGGTGTCGCCATCGCTGAAGCTGCGCATGTGCAGCTGGCAGGTGGTGGTCCGGTCCCGGGGGCCGTGGGGGCGGCCGTTGATGACCAGGCCGCATTGGCCGCAGATGCCTTCCCGGCAGTCGTGGTCCATGGCGATGGGTTCTTCGCCCTTGCGGATCAGGCCCTCGTTCACCACATCCAGCATTTCCAGGAACGACATTTCGGTGCTGATGCCCTTGGCTTCGTAGGTGACGAAACGGCCTTCATCCTGGGCATTCTTCTGGCGCCAGACCTGCAGCGTGAGGTTGATGAGCTTTTCCATGTTCGATCCTTGAAAGAAATCCACCACTGAGACACGGAGGACACGGAGAGGGAAGGATCAGAGAACCCGGCGCCTCAGTCCGTCCTTGAGAACGGGAACATTGAAGTTGATGAGGAAGCCGAGCTTGATGCCGCTGAGTTTCAGGTAGGTCAGCAACTGCGCTTCGTGGATGGGCAGCAGTTCCTCGACGGACTTCAGTTCGAGCACGAGGCGCTGGTCCACGATCAGGTCGATCCGGAAACCACCCTCCAGAACAAGGCCTTTGTAGGAGATGGGGCGTTCGACCTGCCGGGCGTAGGCAATCCCAAGCAGATCGAATTCCCGGCAGAGGCAGGTCTCGTAGATCGATTCCAGAAGCCCGGGACCGAGCTCCTTGTGAACACTGATGGCCGCGCCAATGACGCGTTCAGACAGTGCGGATTCGATCAGTTCTCCGTGCACTCCGTGTCTCCGTGGTGAGCAGGACTACTTGTAGCTGCGCGTGGCGAGGTGGACGTTCTCGAAGGCCAGGGGCTCGATGTGGCGCATGGGGGCGCTCTGTTCGCCGGTGTACTCCCAGGCCGCCACATGGCAGAAGTTCTGGTCGTCCCGCAGGGCTTCGCCCTCGGGAGTCTGCCATTCCTCCCGGAAATGGCCGCCGCAGCTCTCCCGGCGCTCCAGGGCATCCCGGCACATCAGTTCGCCCAGCTCCAGGAAGTCCGCCACCCGGCCCGCCAGCTCCAGGCTCTGGTTCAAGTCGTCCCCGCTGCCTGGAACCTTCACGTTCTCCCAGAAGCGCTGGCGAAGTTCGGGGATCAGCCCCAGGGCCTTCTTGAGGCCGGCTTCGTTGCGGGCCATGCCGCAGTTCTCCCAGAGGAGCTTGCCCAGGTTCCGGTGGAAATCCGTTGGGGTTTCGGTGCCGTTGACGGAGAGGAGGCGGTCCACCCGACCCTTCACGGCGGCCACGGCTTCCTGGGCCGCAGGATGATCCGCAGAAGGGCAGGTGCCGGGCTTCACGCCGGCCAGGTAGTTGCCCACGGTGTAGGGGGCCACGAAATAGCCGTCGGCCAGGCCCTGCATGAGGGCGGACGCGCCGAGGCGGTTGGCGCCGTGATCGCTGAAGTTGGCTTCGCCCAGCGCGAAGAGGCCGGGGATGGTGCTCATGAGGTTGTAGTCCACCCAGAGCCCGCCCATGGTGTAGTGGGTGGCCGGGAAGATGCGCATGGGCACCTGGTAGGGATCCTCGCCGGTGATGCGCTCGTACATTTCGAAGAGGTTGCCGTACTTCTCTTCGATCTTCGGGGCGCCCAGGCGGCGGGTGGCGTCGGAGAAGTCCAGGTACACGCCCAGTCCGGTGGTTCCCACGCCCCGGCCTTCGTCGCAGACCTGCTTCGCAGCGCGGCTGGAGATGTCGCGGGGCGCGAGGTTGCCGTAGGAGGGATACTTGCGCTCCAGGTAGTAGTCGCGATCCTCTTCCGGGATCTCGTGGGGCGGGCGGGTGTCGCCCTGCTTCAGGGGCACCCAGATGCGTCCGTCGTTCCGCAGGGATTCGGACATGAGGGTGAGCTTGGACTGGTGGTCCCCGGTCACGGGGATGCAGGTGGGATGGATCTGGGTGAAGCAGGGATTGGCGAAGGCCGCGCCCTTCTTGTAGGCCCGCCAGATGGCGGTGCCGTTGCAGCCCTTGGCGTAGGTGGCCAGATACATCACGTTGCCGTAGCCGCCCGTAGCCAGCAGCACAGCATCCGCCATGTGGCTGCGCACTTCGCCGGTGACCATGTTGCGCACCACGATGCCCTTGGCCACGCCGTCGATGACGATGAGCTCCAGCATTTCGTGGCGGGCGAACATCTTCACGGCCCCCAGGCCGATCTGCCGCTCCAGGGCCTGGTAGGCGCCCAGCAGGAGCTGCTGACCGGTCTGCCCCCGGGCGTAGAAGGTGCGGCTCACCTGGGCGCCGCCGAAGGAACGGTTGTCCAGCAGGCCGCCGTATTCGCGGGCGAAGGGCACGCCCTGGGCCACGCACTGGTCGATGATGGCGTTGCTCACTTCGGCCAGCCGGTAGACGTTGGCTTCCCGGGCCCGGAAATCACCGCCCTTGATGGTGTCGTAGAAGAGGCGCAGCACGCTGTCGCCATCGTTCCGGTAGTTCTTTGCGGCGTTGATGCCGCCCTGGGCCGCGATGCTGTGGGCGCGGCGCGGGCTGTCCTGGTAGCAGAAGCACTCCACCTGGTAGCCCAGCTCGCCCAGGGAGGCCGCGGCGGCGCCCCCCGCGAGGCCCGAACCCACCACCAGCACCTTGTACTTCCGCTTGTTGGCGGGATTCACCAGCTTCATGTCGAAGCGATGCTTCTCCCACTTCTTCTCGAGGGGGCCATCCGGGACATTCGATTTGAGTTCCATGGTCGTCTCCTGGGTCGGCTCAGCGGATGACGCCGGCCAGCACGGCGATGGGGAAGGAGAGGTTGACGCCCACCACCAGCACGGTCATCACGGTGGCGAAGGCCCGGCGCAGCTTGTCGTAGCGGGGATGGGCCCATCCGAAGGTCTGGGTGAGGCTCCAGATGCCGTGCCACAGGTGCAGGCCCAGGCAGAGCTGGGCCACCAGGTAGAAGGCGCTCACGCCCACGGACTGGAAGCCGGAAACGAAGTTGGCGTAGGCCTCGCCGGCCACGAAGGTGGGATGGGCGTGTCCGGTGGTGAGGTGAAGGAGGTGGAACACGATGAAGGCCAGGAGCACCACGCCGCTCCAACGCATGGTGCGGCTGGACCAGGTGGCCGCCTGGAATTGCTGCACCCGGTATCCCTGGGGACGGGCTGCCTGGTTGGAGAGGGTGAGGCTGAAGGCGGCCCAGACATGGAGAACCGCCGCGGCCAGCATCACGCTCCGGAAGCCCCAGATTCCGGCGCCATGGAGCATCCCGTGCAGGAACTTGGCATAGCCGTTCATGGCTTCGGCGCCCAGGTAGGCCTGCAGGTTGCCGATCATGTGCACGGTTACGAAGCCGAAGAAGATGATTCCGGTTACGGCCATGACGATCTTGCGGCCCACGGAGGAATCCATGAATCCCGGATTCACATCCTTGGCCAAACTCTGTTCCGCGGCTGGCATCGGCGCTCCTTTCCTGACCCATGAACGGTCGAACGATGGATCCAGAGGGTGGGCAGGATGCCCCTGGAACGGCCCGGAAACGGGGAGCTTCCGGGCGGGAAGGTTGGATACCGGACGATTCTAGGCCAGTTCCGTTGAATGGAACGCGTTGACCGGAAACCTGCTTTTGCTAGGCTGTTTCGACCCTGCACGGGATCTTGACAGTGGTTCCGGGGCTTTGTCCTTCCGGTCGCGTGATCCGGGGGGCGTGGTGCCGGTGGAATTTTTCCCTCCTGGAGGCTCGATGCCTATCCCACCCATTTTCTGGCTGGCCCCGCTGGGGTCCCTGCTGGCCCTGGTCTTCGCCTGGGTTTTCTACCGGTCCATGGTCACCTCCGATCCCGGCACCGAGGACATGCAGCGCATCGCGGGCTATGTGGAACGGGGCGCCCTGGCTTATCTCAAGCGTCAGTACAAGATCGTGCTGATCGTGTTCGCCGTTGTCTTCGTGCTGTTCGCTTTCATGGCCTACGTCCTGAAGACCCAGAACGGCTGGGTGCCCTTCGCCTTCATCACGGGCGGCTTCTTCAGCGGCCTGGCGGGCTTCCTGGGCATGCGCACGGCTACCAAGGCCTCCAACCGCACGGCGGCCGGCGCCAAGAAGAGCCTGAACCAGGGGCTCCAGGTGGCCTTCCGCTCCGGCGCTGTGATGGGCCTCGTGGTGGTGGGCCTCGCCCTGCTCGACATCTCCCTGTGGTTCCTGATCCTCAAGGCCTTTGTGCCCGAGGGGCCGGAAACCCTGCATGTGATCACCACCACCATGCTGACCTTCGGCATGGGCGCCAGCCTGCAGGCCCTTTTCGCTCGCGTGGGCGGCGGCATCTTCACCAAGGCCGCTGATGTGGGCGCCGACCTGGTGGGCAAGGTGGAAGCGGGCATCCCCGAGGATGACCCCCGCAACCCGGCCACCATCGCCGACAACGTGGGCGACAACGTGGGCGACGTGGCGGGCATGGGCGCCGACCTCTACGAGTCCTACGCAGGTTCGATCCTCGCCACCGCGGCGTTGGGCGTGGCCGCGGGCTACGGCATCGGGGGCGTGATCGCCCCCATGGCCGTGGCGGGCATCGGCGTGGTGCTCTCCATCGCGGGCGTCTATCTGGTTCGTTCCGGTGAGAAGGCCACCCAGGGCGAGCTGCTCAAGGCCCTGGCCCGGGGCGTGAACTTCGCCACCTTCGCCACCCTGCTGGCCTCCTTCGGGGTGCTCTACCTCTTCCGCGAGTCCTTCGAACAGCGCCACGTGGGGCTGTTCGGATCGGTGGTGGTGGGCCTCATCGCCGGCTGGATCATCGGGAAGATCACGGAGTACTACACCTCCCAGGAATACAAGCCCACCCAGCATGTGGCCGAACAGTCCCAGACGGGGCCGGCCACCGTGATCATCGCGGGCATCGCCACGGGCATGAAGTCCACGGGCTATCCGGTGATCGTCATCTGCGCCGGCATCATCCTCAGCTACGCCTTCGCAGGGGGCTTCAGCATCCATCCCAACAAGCTCAACATGGGCCTCTACGGCATCAGCCTCGCAGCCGTGGGCATGCTGTCCACCCTGGGCATCACCCTGGCGACGGATGCCTACGGGCCCATCGCGGACAACGCCGGCGGCAACGCCGAGATGACCCACCAGGCCCCCGAGGTGCGCCAGCGCACCGACGCCCTGGACGCCCTGGGCAACACCACCGCCGCCACCGGCAAGGGCTTCGCCATTGGTTCCGCGGCGCTCACCGCCATGGCCCTGCTGGCGGCCTACATCGAAGAGATCAAGATCGCCTTCATTCACGGGGGCCAGGACAGCATCGTGGTCAACGGGGTCACCAAGGCCATCCGCGAAACCTTCCTCACCGATTGGGTGGTCTACTACGACCTGACCCTGCTCAACCCCCGGGTGCTGGTGGGCCTCTTCCTGGGCTGCATGATGGTGTTCGTCTTCTGCGCCATGACCATGGATGCCGTGGGCCGGGCCGCCGGGAAGATGGTGGACGAGGTGCGCCGACAATTCCGGGAGATCGCCGGGATCATGGAAGGCACGGCCGAGCCCGACTATGCCCGCTGCGTGGAGATCAGCACTGCCGCGGCCCAGAAGGAGATGATGCTGCCCTCGATCCTGGCCATCACCGTGCCGGTGGTGACGGGCCTGCTCTTCGGCGTGGCTGGCGTCATGGGCCTGCTGGCGGGCGGTCTGGCCGGCGGCTTCGCCACGGCGGTGTTCCTCAACAACGCCGGCGGAACCTGGGACAACGCCAAGAAGTACATCGAGGAAGGCCATCTCGGCGGCAAGAAGCTGGCGGATGGCACCAAGAACCCCAACCATGGGGCGGCGGTCATCGGCGACACCGTGGGCGATCCCTTCAAGGACACCTCCGGTCCCGCGCTGAACATCCTCATCAAGCTCATGACCATGGTGTCCGTGGTGTTCGCGGGCCTCATCGTGGCCTACGGCGATCTGATGAAGCGGATCCTCGACGCCATCTACCGCTGAACGTTCCAGGAATGCAAGCAAGGGCGGGCCTCCGGGCCCGCCCGCTGCGTACCGGTGCCTTGCGGCGCCCATGAGCGCATGATCGAATGGCCTGCGCACAAGGAGTGCCCATGAAGACCCTTCTCGGAGTCTGCTGTCTTTCCGTCTCGATCCTTTCCGCTGCGGAGGCCCCCATGCCGCCGGTCGCCAAGCAGGTGCCCCACACCCAGACCTGGCACGGCCAGACCTTCGGGGATCCCTACTTCTGGTTGCGGGAGAAGCAGAACCCCGAGGTGACGGCCTACCTGAAGGCCGAGAATGCCTTCACCGAAGCCCAGACCAGCGGACTCAAGGCCTTCCAGGAGGGCCTTTACAAGGAACTGCTGGGCCGCATCAAGCAGACGGACCTCAGCGTGCCCACCTTCGACAACGGGTTCTTCTACTACAGCCGCACCGTGGAAGGTCAGCAGTACCCCGTCTTCTGCCGCCGGAAAGGCAGCATGGAGGCGCCGGAGGAGGTCTACCTGGACCAGAACGAACTGGCCAAGGGCAAGGCCTTCCTTGGCCTGGGGGACCGTTCCATCAGCGACGACAATGCCCGATTGGCCTACACCACCGATGAAACGGGGTACCGCCAGTACACGCTGCGGGTGAAGGATCTGGCCACGGGCCGCCTCCTGCCGGACACCGCGGAGCGGGTGACCAGCGTGGAATGGGCTGCTGACGGTAAGACCCTCTTCTACGCCACCGAAGATCCCGTGACCAAGCGCTCGAATCAGGTCTGGCGCCTGCGCCTGGGGTCCCAACCGGAACTCGTGTTCGAGGAGAAGGATGAGCTGTTCGGCGTGAATCTGGCCCGCACCCGGGATCGCAAGTTCCTGGTGCTCGCCCTTGCCAGCACGGACACCTATGAAATGCGGATCCTGGCTTCCAATCAGCCCGAAGGCGCCTTCAAGGCGGTGCTTCCGAGGGAAAAGGGCCACAAGTACGAGGTGGATCACCGGGATGGCCTGCTCTACCTCCGCACCAACAAGGGAGCCAAGGAGTTTCGCATCGTCACGGCGCCCGTGGACAACCCGGTGGAAGGTGCCTGGAAGCCCTTCGTGGAGGCCCAGGCCGGGGTCACGGTGGAGGGGTTGGACCTCTTCCAGGGCTTCGCCGTGGTCACGGAGAAGCGGGAGGGCCTGAACCGTTTCCGCATCCATGATTTCGCCAAGGGAACCTGGCGGGAGATGGCCTTCCCAGAGGCCGTGTATGCGGCTTTTGCGGGCGGCACGCCGGACTATGCGAGTCCGACCTTCCGGTTCGGCTACCAGTCCATGGTGACCCCCTCCAGCGTCTACGAATGCGATCTGGCGACGGGGGCCCAGAAGCTGCTCAAGCGCCAGGACGTGCTGGGCGGCTACGACCCCAAGGACTATGTGACGGAGCGGCTCTGGGCCACGGCCCGGGATGGCATGAAGGTGCCCATTTCCATCGTCTACAAGAAGGGCTTCAAGAAGGATGGCAAGGCGCCCCTCTTCCTCTACGGCTACGGCAGCTACGGGGCCGGGATGCCGGCCTCCTTCAGCAGTTCCCGTCTGCCCCTGCTGGACCGGGGGTTCGCCTACGCCATCGCCCACATCCGGGGCGGCGACGAACTGGGCGAGCGCTGGCACGAGGACGGCATGCTCATGACGAAGAAGAACACCTTCTTCGATTTCATCGATTGCGCGGAATACCTGGTGAAGGCCAAGTGGACCTCCCGGGGCCGCATGGTGGCCGAAGGCGGCAGCGCCGGGGGCCTGCTCATCGGCGCCGTGGTGAACCTCCGGCCCGACCTCTTCAAGGCGGTGCATGCGGCCGTGCCCTTCGTGGATGTGATGAACACCATGATGGATGCCAGCCTGCCCCTGACCGTGGGCGAGTACCTCGAATGGGGCAACCCCAACGAGAAGGCGGCCTTCGACTACATGCTGAGCTACAGCCCCTACGACAACCTGAAGAAGGGCGCCTACCCGGCCATGCTGGTCACCACCAGCTTCAACGACAGCCAGGTGATGTACTGGGAGCCCGCGAAGTATGTGGCCAAGCTCCGCACACTCAAGACGGACAAGAACCCGCTGCACTTCAAGTGCAAGATGGAACCCGCCGGCCACGGCGGCGCCTCGGGCCGCTACGACGCCCTGAAGGACCGCGCCTTCCAGTTGGCCTGGCTCATGGCCCGGGTGGGCATCACGAAGTAGGCGCCCGCCTGCGGATGAAGGGCCCCCGCGCGGGGCCCTTCGCTATGCTGAATCGAGGAGAAACGCATGTCCCGGCCCTGTCCCTGCACTTCGAAGAAGACCTACGACCGCTGCTGCGAGCCCTTCATCCTGGGGAAGAAGCAGCCCCAGACTGCCGAACAGCTCATGCGCAGCCGCTTCACGGCCTACGCGCTGCGCAAGGTGGACTACCTCGTCGCCACCACCGACGAGGCCAAGCGGGCCGAACTGGACCCGGAGGACTTGGCCAGCTACTGCGCCTCCATCGCCTGCGTGAGCCTCAAGATCGTGGCCACGGAGCTGGGCGGGCCCAACGACGAAACCGGGGTGGTGAAGTTCCACGCCAGCCTCCAGTACGGAGGCAAGCGCACCCTCCACATCGAGCGCAGCACCTTCGCCCGGGAGAACGGTGCCTGGGTGTACGTGGATGGCGAAACGAACTGAATCTCAGGTGAGTTCGAGCAGGAAGGTCTGAGGTTCCGTTTCCTGGAACCCGACCTTCCGCAGGTAGTCTCCATGGGCGTGGTCCGCCGTCCGGGCCCGCAGGAGCCGGAGGCCCCGCTCCTGGAACCGGTGCCGGGCTTCCTGGAAGAGGAAACCGCCCGGGCGCAGATCCCGGTAGGGCGGCAGGGCGTAGTCCAGATCGATGTCGAGGGTGCCGTCCTCCGCAGGGGTTCCCAGCAGGAAGCTGGCGGGCGCCAGGTCCCGGAGCACGCAGAGCCCCAGGCGGCCGCTGGCCCCGGCCTGGAAGCCGGGGAAGAGTCGTGCGATTTCCTCCCGGTGGGCTTCCAGCACCGCAGCCAGGTAGGGCGAAGCCTCGTCCAGGGCAATGGCCTGGAAGTGCTCCCGGCGCCGGTACATCTGGATCAGGTAGTAGACATCCGCCAGGGCGATGAAGCCGTTGAGCACCGCCACGGGGTAGGCGTGGATCAGCAGGCCGTAGAGGGCGAAGGCGCTGGCACCCACGAGGTTCCACCAGCGCAGCTTCAGGAGCGAACCCATCATCAGGGAAATGGCCACCACTACGGATGCGGCGTAGCCGAAGGCTTCAAGCCAGGAGATCGAGGGCATGGGGAATCCTCAGGAACGGGCGGCCAGGCCGCGGTTCAGCTCACCCACCAGACCGGGGCCTTCGAAGATGAGGGCGCTGTACACCTGCACCAGGGCGGCGCCGTCGGAGAGGGCCTCGGCGGCCTGGGCGGCGGTGCCGATGCCCCCGCAGGCCTGGAAGGCCAGGGCCTTCGGCAGGCGGTCCAGGATTCGGTTCCGCACGGCCCGCGCCTTCCCGTAGAGCCCGGCGCCGGAGAGGCCCCCGTCGCCCCATGCCTCGACCCGGGCCCGGTTGCGATCCGAGACGATGCCCCGGTCCAGGGTGGTGTTGGTGGCGATGAGCCCCGAGATGCCCGAGGCGGCGATGGCCTCCACAATGGCATCCAGTTCGTCGAACGGAAGATCGGGCGCCAGCTTCACGAAGAGGGGCTGGCGCTCCAGGCCCAGCTCCTTCCGCAGCTCCAGGAGGCCCTCCAGGATCGGCTTCAGGAATTCCGGGGCCTGGAGCTTGCGCAGGCCCGGGGTGTTGGGGCTGCTCACGTTGATGGCGATGTAGTCCACCCGGGGCGCGATGAGGCGGTAGGCGGCGCGGTAATCGTCCAGGGCCCCCTCGTCGGGCGTGAGCTTGTTCTTGCCCAGGTTGCCTCCCACGATCAGGCCCGCCGGGCGGCGATCCAGGCGCCGGGCCACGACCTCGGCCCCTTCGGAATTGAAGCCCATGCGGTTGAGGATCAGGGCTTCCTCGGGGATGCGGAAGCAGCGGGGCTTGGGGTTGCCGGGCTGGGGCCGGGGCGTGATGGTGCCGATCTCCACGAAGCCGAAGCCCAGGGCCTTCCAGAGGGGAAGCAGCTCCGCGCCCTTGTCCAGGCCCGCGGCCAGTCCCACCGGACTGGGGAAACGCAGGCCGCAGACCTCCCGGGCCAGGTCCGGCGCAGGGGCGCCGGCGAGGGTCGCCAGGAGGCTCGTGCCCCCGGGCACGGACTGGAAGGCTCTGCCGCAGGCGAAGGCCAGGCCGTGGGCCGTTTCGGGCTGGAACTGGAAGAGCAGGGGGCGAACGGCGCGGTAGGCCGGGGTGAGGCAGGGCATGGGCGACTCCTGGATCGATTGTGGGGGCTCCAAGGCACGGGAGGCCATGACCGATGCCGCATCGCTATCCTGGAGCCTGGCTTTGACCCCGCGGGGGTCCCTTCGCCGAGGCTGCCATGCGCCACCTGCTCACGAACCTTCCTGTGGAACTGGGGGCCGAAGCCCGGGGCTGGACGGCGCTGCTGGCGGAAACCTTCGGAGGGCGGCCCGAGGACTACCGGGCCGTGGTGCTGGAGCGGAAGAGCCTGGACGCCCGCCACAAGGGCAACATCCGGTTCCTGGTGGCCCTGGGGTTCGACACGGACCGGGAGGTGGCCCGCGTAATGCTGCCGCCGGGGGCCCGGCTGGAACCCGCCCTGCCGGAAGTCTCCTGCACGGTGGCACCCGTGGCGGCGCCGCCCCGGGTGGTGGTGGTGGGCAGCGGCCCCGCAGGCACCTTCTGCGCTCTGCGCTTGCTGGACTACGGCATCGCGCCCATCGTGCTGGAGCGGGGCCCCGATATGAGCGAGCGGGTGCGGACGGTGAACATCCTCTGGAATGACGGGGTGCTGGATCCAGAGGCCAATGCCCAGTTCGGGGAGGGCGGCGCCGGCACCTTCAGCGACGGCAAGCTGGTGACCCGCATCGGCCATCCGGCCATCCGCTACGTGCTGGAGGCCTTCGTGCGCTTCGGGGCCGATCCCCGGGTGCGCTACCTGGCCAAGCCCCACGTGGGCACGGATGTCATCCGCAAATGCTCGGTGCTCATCCGCAGGGAGGCGGAGCGTCGGGGCGCCCAGTACCGCTTCAGGAGCCGCCTGGAGGATCTGGTCCTGGATGCCGAAGGCCGGGTGGCGGGCGCGCGCCTAGCCTCCGGCGAGGAGATCCCCTGCGACGCTCTGGTGCTGGCCCCGGGCCACAGCGCCCGGGACACCTTCGAGATGCTCCACCGCCGGGGCGTGGCCCTGCGGCCCAAGGCCTTCGCCATGGGCGTGCGGGTGGAGCATCCCCAGGAGCTGGTGGACAAGGCCCAGTACGGCCCCAGCGCCGGGCACCCCAGTCTGTTCCCCGCGGACTACAAGCTGGTGTGCAACCTCAGCACCGCCCGGGCCGCCTACAGCTTCTGCATGTGCCCCGGCGGCGAGGTCATCCAGTGCGCTTCCGAGCCCGGCGGCGTGGTGGTGAATGGGATGTCCAACGCCAGGCGGGATTCGGGCTTCGCCAATTCGGGGCTGGTGGCCAAGGTGAACACCTCGGATTTCGGCAGCGATCATCCCCTGGCCGGCATGCACCTGCAGCGCACCTGGGAGCAGGCGGCCTTCCGGGCGGCCCGGGAGAGCTACGGAGCCCCGGCCATGTCCGTGCAGGACTTCCTCAAGGGCCGCCCCAGCGGCCAGCTGCCCCGCAGCAGCTTCCGCCCCTTCCTGGTGCCCGCGGACCTGGCCACCTGCCTGCCGGACTTCGTGCAAGACCAGCTCCGGCCCGCCCTGCCGGAATTCGACCGCAAGCTGCGGGGCTTCACCTCCCGGGAGGCCCTCCTCATCGCCCTGGAAAGCCGCACCTCCAGTCCCATCCAGCTGCTGCGGGGCGAGGATGGTCAGTCCGTGTCCCACCCTGGCCTCTACCCCTGCGGCGAGGGCGCCGGTTTTGCCGGCGGCATCACCAGCGCCGCCGTGGATGGCATCCGCGTGGCCGAATGGATCGCCCGGAAGGCGGGAGCCCCGGTGTTCGAGCCCTTCGAGCGCCGGGTGAAAGCGGGCGAGGTCGCCACGGATTACTGATAAACTCGGACGAAGCGGCCACTTCGGCCGCTTCCTTTTTTGCCCAGGCTGCCATGTCCCTCCAGGAACAGATCCAGAAGCGGCGCACCTTCGCCATCATCAGCCACCCGGACGCGGGCAAGACCACGCTCACAGAGAAGTTGCTGCTCTACGGGGGTGCCATCGACCGGGCGGGTTCCGTGAAGGGGCGGGAGGGCGGCGGGATGGCCACCTCCGACTGGATGAGCATCGAGCAGGAGCGCGGCATCTCCGTGACCTCCGCCGCCATGCAGTTCGAATACGGCGGGCGCACCCTGAACCTGCTGGACACGCCGGGCCACCAGGACTTCAGTGAGGACACCTACCGCGCCCTCACGGCCGCGGACAGCGTGGTGATGCTGCTGGACTGCGCCAAGGGCGTGGAAGAGCAGACCAAGAAGCTCTTCCGGGTGGCCAACGAGCGCCAGCTCCCCATCTTCACCTTCGTCAACAAGCTGGATCGCCCGGGGCGGGAGCCCGTGGAGCTCATCGACGAGGTGGAGGAGCTCTTCGGGCTCCACGCCGTGCCCATGACCTGGCCCATCGGATCGGGCGCCGATTTCAAGGGCGTCTATGTGCGCGCCACCGGCAGGATCCAAGTCTTCGAGCGGGCCAAGGCGGGCCAGAAGGCCCGGATGGTGGGGCAGGGCAGCCTGGATGATCCCGAGATCGCGGAGCTGCTGACGGCCGAGGAGCTCCAGCAGCTCAAGGACGATGTGGACCTGATGGAGCACGTGCTCCCGGCCTTCGATCCTGCGGCCTTCCTGCGGGGCGAACAGTCGCCCCTCTTCTTCGGGTCGGCCCTCAACAACTTCGGCGTGGCGGAGTTCCTGGACGAATTCGTGCAGCTGGCTCCGGCGCCCCACGCCCGGCCCCTGGCGGATGGCAGCGAAATCGCGCCCGACCAGCCCTTCACGGCCTTTGTCTTCAAGGTGCAGGCCAACATGAACAAGGCCCACCGGGATCGGGTGGCCTTCGCCCGCATCGTCTCGGGCCACTTTGAGCGGGGCATGGATGCCCTCCACGTGCGCGAGAAGAAGAGCTTGAAGCTCAACTACCCCCACATGTTCTTCGGGCGGGACCGCCAGATCGTGGACGAAGCCTTCCCCGGCGACATCCTGGGCCTCATCAACCCCGGCCAGTTCCGCATCGGGGATGTGCTTTCCGCGGCGGGCCCCATCGCCTTCCACGCGGTGCCCCGGTACAGCCCCGAGCAGTTCGTAAGCGTCCGCCTGGCGGATCCGGGCGCCCGGAAGGGCTTCCTGAAGGGTCTCCAGCAGATCGCCGAAGAGGGCGTGGTGCAGGTCTTCTGGCCCCGGGGCGGCGCGCCCCTGCCCATCCTGGGGGCCGTGGGCCGCCTGCAGTTCGAGGTGCTGGCTCACCGACTGAAGGATGAATACGCCTGCGCCGTGATCCTCGAGAACCGGAACTTCGCCATGGCCCGGTGGCTGGAAGGGGGCTGGCCCGAGGAAAGCCGCTACTGGGGCTATCTGGTGGAGGACAGCGAGGGCACTCCGGCCATCCTCTTCGAGAACGACTGGCAGCGGCGCACCACCGCCGAAAAGAATCCGGGGCTCCAGTTCCGGGAGCATCCCCCTCGATAGCTTGACCCCGGGCCCGCCCCGGACGATACCTTGGGGATGGAGCCTCCCATGCGCCAGGACATCAAGCCCGAAGACCTCATCGTCACCGAGCAGGACGGCACCCGGCGCATCAACCATGATGTGCTGGAATCCTACGGGCTCTTCAACCTGCCCAAGAGCCTCATGCGCAGCGCCCTGATGGTCTACTACGACAACGCCGCGCGGCAGGGACGCACCGCGGCCACCACCGTGCGCACCTTCATCTCCCTGGCCACCTCCATCACCCGCTTTCCCAAGCAGGTGGCCATCAACTTCACCCGCGGCGCCGCCTACCGGCGGAACATGCGCATGCTGCGCCGCTACAGCCGGTAGGTTCCATGTACGCCCTGGCCCTCGTCCGCTACCGGGTGCCCCTGGAAGGCATCCTGCCCGTGCTTGATGCCCACCGGTCCTACCTGCAGGACCTGAAGGCCAAGGGGCTCCTCATCGCCTCGGGCCCCCTGGATCCCCGCCACGGCGGCGCACTGCTGCTCCGGGTGCCGGACCTGGAAAGCCTGGATGTGGTCCGGGAGGGCGATCCCTTCATCCAGGCCAAGGTGGCCCAGTACGAGCTGCTGCCCTGGCAGCCCAACATCGGGCTGGAGGATCTGGACCGGCTCTAGGCCTGCCGCCCTAGGAACTGGCCGAGGCGGCGGTGGTGGCGGCCACGGCCGCTGCGGCGGCGGCCGCGCTGGCGGCCTGGGCCTGGGCGAGCGCCTGCTGGGCTGCATCGCTGGCGGTGGCCTGGGCCCCGGCGAGGGCGATGTAGCCCATGCCCAGGCCCTTCAGGGCGTTCTTCCAGTGGATGTGGCCCGTGCCGGGGTCCATGCAGTAGAGCTCGCCGGAGCAGTTGGCGTAGAGGCGATCTCCCAGCAGCGCGACCCCGGTGACATCGTTCCCGCGGAAGGTGGCCAGGCGCTGACGCCAGATTTCCTGGCCGTCGGCCACGCGCAGGGCCAGCACGGTGCTGCCGATGCCGATGAAGATGCGGTCCTTGGACATGGGTTCCTCCGGGAACCCCTCCAAGGTAGGCCGATGGGCCCTCGGATGGGGCCAAGTCCGCCCGGACGCCTCCCGTCCCGGGGGATCGGGAGCGCCGGGCGGGGGAACCGTCAGGGGGTATCGATTTCGGCGAACAGGGGATGGCTCAGGTAGCGCTCTCCGGTATCGCAGAGCACGGCCACCACAGTCTTGCCGGGGCCCAGTTCGGCGGCCACCTTGAGGGCCGCGTGGACAATGGCGCCGGTGCTGAGGCCCGTGAGCAGGCCTTCCTCCCGGGCGAGGCGGCGGGCCACCTGCAGGGCATCCTCGTAGGCCACATCCTCCACCCGGTGGTAGGCCGCCCGGTTGAGGATGGGGGGCACGAAATTGGCGCCGATGCCCTGGAGCTTGTGGGGACCGGCCTTGCCCTGGGTGAGCAGGGGCGAATCCACGGGCTCCACGGCCACCACCAGGGTGCCGGGCTTGTGCTGGGCCAGTACCTCGCCCACCCCGGTGAGGGTGCCGCCGGTGCCGATGCCCGCCACGAAAGCATCCAGTTCCGGCACCTGCTCCAGCAGCTCCAGGGCCGTGGTGCGGCGGTGGGCGTCGGGGTTCGCCGGGTTCTCGAACTGGCGCACCAGGAAGAATGATGGATCGGCCGAGGCCAGTTCCTCGGCCTTGTCCACGGCGCCCTTCATGCCCAGGCTGCCGGGAGTGAGCACCAGCGCGGCGCCGTAGGCCTTGAGCAGGGCCCGGCGTTCAACGGTCATGGTGTCGGGCATCACCAGCGTGATGGGGTAGCCCTTGCCTGCGGCCACGAAGGCCAGGCCGATGCCGGTGTTGCCGCTGGTGGCTTCCAGCAGCTTCATGCCGGGACGGAGGGCGCCTCGGGTTTCGGCCTCCTGGATCATGCCAAGGGCGATGCGGTCCTTCACGGAGCCGCCGGGGTTGGCGTTTTCCAGCTTCAGGTAGATCGTGGCGCTGCCCTGGGGTACCAGGCGGTTGAGGCGCACCACGGGGGTGGCGCCGATGAGATCGTAGGCATGTTCAACGCGGTTCGGTCGCTGCATGGGTTCCTTTCGATGGATGGGGGAGAAACGGAGGCCTCCGCTGGGACCGCTCAGCGCAGTCCGGCGGAGCCCCTACACCCATGCAGCCCCCCGGGCCGCCCTGAAGGCATGGCGGGAAGGGTGGGCCGGGCTTCCATCGGATGGAACCTCATCAGGATCCATCAAGTGTATAAAACACACTTTGTTGGTCAACTATTTCGAGGACTCCGTCCGCCGGGCTTCCTCGGCCTTGCGACGGGCCGCCTCCTGCTCGGCGGCGCTGGGGGTGCCCCAGACCACGCGATTGGGCTTGGCCTTGAGGATCTGGAGCAGTTCCTCGCTGGTACGAAGGTTCCGGTTCAGGGCCTTCAGGGCCGCCTCGGCTTCGGGGCCGCCGGCTTTGAGGAAGGCCCGGGTTTCGACTGAAAGTCCCTCCAGCTCCTTCAGCACCCCGGCGAGGTGCAGCACGATGGCATCCACCTCCTCGCGGCGGGATTCCAGCACGCCCTGGAGCACCGCCAGGGACCGTTCCAGGCTCACCAGGTTGCGCTCCAGCAGCACATCGTTGCGCTTCACGGCTTCCCGGCCTTCGGCCACCAGGGCCCGCACTTCGGTAAGGGTGCCATCCAGGTTGCGGAAGGTGCCGCGCACCTGGGGATGGTCCAGCACCGCGCCCAGCCCCCGTTCGCGAACGTGGCCCCGCAGTTCTGTGAGGGCGCCGTTCAGGTTGCCCACGAAGGCCTGCATCTGGTCGATGAGGGCCGAGAGGGAGGAGGAGGCACCGCCCTCCAGCAGGGCGTCCGGCCCCAGGGGCTCCCGTCGATGGATGGGCTCCGGCAGGCGCAGATCCAGGAATGAGCCGCCCACAAGCTTGGACACCACCACTCCGGTGGTCCCCTTCCACAGCACCAGATCCGGTCGGAGGGCCAGGGTGGCCACGAAGCGGTACTCGACGCCTTCCCTCTGGAGGTCGATGGCCTTCACCTGGCCCACCTTGAGCCCCTGGAGCTGGACGGCCGTGCCCACGGCAAGGTCCGAGACATCGGCCAGCTGGACGCGGATCCTGGTTTCCTTCCGCAGGAGGGCCGACAGGCTGCGGTGGAACAGCAGGCCGCCGAAGATCAGCAGCGCCGCCAGGACCACCAGGCCCACCTTGGCATCGTCCCGTTCAAGTCGCATGGGATTCCTCCACGGACAATCGGCCTGCCGCAAGGATCCAGCGGGAACCGCCCGGATCCGGTCCTTCGAAGGCGGTCAGCACGGCTCCCGAAGCCTCCTGGAGCACGCGGGCAGCCCGTTGGGCCTCCGTGGGGTCCAGAGCGCCTGGGGGACGATCCACCAGCCAGAGGTCCGGGCCCAGGGCTGCCGCCCGGGCCAGGGCGCCCATCCAGCGGTCCGTGGGATCCAGGGCGTGGGGCCGCAGATGGGCCCGGTCCGACAGCCCGAGAGCCGCCAGCCAGCGGTCCGCCTCCTCCTCCGCCGAGGCTTTGGAATGCTTCCGGGTGAAGCGCAGGGGCAGCGCTGCATTGGCCCGCAGGGTCTGGTTCACCAGAAGGCCGCCGGAGGTGGGGACCCACCCCAGGCCACCCCGTCGGATCAGGGGATGCTGGAAGGCCAGAGATTCGAACGGCACGCCCGCCAGGAGGATTCGACCGGCGGTGGGCCGGAGCAGACAGCTCCGGCCGGCCCCGGCCGGTCCCGCCAGGCAGAGCTTGGCGCCTGGAGAAAGCTGGGCCGTGGCCTCGCGGAGGACCGGCGCCCCGGCTTCTCCCAGCAGGGTCACCTGCTCCAGGACGAGGATCGCTTCATCCATAGAGGGCCACCGACAGGAAGGCACTGGCCAGCAGCACACTTACGAGGGAGATTACGGCGGCTCGGGTGACGGCCTGGGGGATTTCCGTGCTGCTGCGTCCGACCCGCAGCCCAAAGCCCGCGCAGAGCAGGGGCACCAGGGCTCCGAAAAGCAGGGCCTTGGCCGCCGTGATGGCCAGTTCCCGGCCCCCCAGGGCCTGGCCCAGGGCCTCCAGGAAGAAGGGCAGGGAGAGTTCCACCCGCAGGGCCGCCACGGCGAAGCCTCCCAGCAGCGCGGCCGCATCGAAGAAGACCACCAGGGTGAACACGGAGATCATGCCCCCCAGCACCCGGGGCACCAGCAGGAACTGGACGGGATCCACCCCCGTGGCCGAGAGGGCATCCACTTCTCCGCTCAGCTGGATGGAGGCCATTTCTGCCGCGATGGCCGTACCGCTGCGGGCGATGACGATGATGCCCACCAGCAGAGGGCCCAGCTCCCGGATCACCAGCCGGGCCAGAAGCTGGCTGAGGTAGGCTTCGGCCCCGAAGCTGCTGAGCTGTCCGAAGACCTGCAGGAGGGTGATGCCTCCCAGCAGCAGGGCGGCCAGCAGGGTGAGAGGCAGGGCCTGGAGGGCCGTGAAGCGCACCTGCAGCAGAGTCTGCTCCGCCACCACCCCCACCTGATCCATCCGCAATCGCAGCAGTTGGCGGAAGGCGAGGCCCGCCAACCAGGCCGCGCTGCCGAGCCCCTGGAGGAACTTCCGGGGCGCCGCCCCCAACCGCCCACAGCCCTGCAGGGCGCGGTGGGGCAGCGACGGGGCGGGAGGAGGCATGGAACCAAGCTACTCGCCCCGCAGGTCCGCAGAAAGTAGGCTCAAGGGATGGGCCTTCGCAACTGGATCTTCACCGTGGCACCGGACGAGGCGATCCTGCGCCTGGATCAACTGGTGGCCCAGCACACCGGGCTGAGCCGCCGGGAGGCCCGGGAGGCCCTGAAGCTGGGGGGTGTCCAGGTGGCCCAGCGGCGGGTGCGGGTGGCGAGCCGCACTGCGGCGCCCGGAACGGAAGTGCGGGTGGCCGTGGATGACAGCCTGGGCGAGCCGCCGGACTTCGAACTCGACGTGGTCTTCGAGGATGCCTGGCTGCTGGTGCTCAACAAGCCCGCAGGCCTGCCCACCCAGGGCACCCAGGCCAGCGACCGCCACGACCTGATGGCCCTGCTGGCCCGCCAACGCTCCTCCCAGCGGCTCATCCTCTGCCACCGGCTGGACCAGGGCACCAGCGGTCTGCTGGTGCTGGCCAAGGACCCCAAGGCCAACCTGGGGCCCAGCTTCCAGGAGCGCGCCCTGCGCAAGCTCTACCTGGCCCGCACCACCGTGCCGGTTCCCGAGGGCGACCTCAGCGCCCCCATCGGGAGGCTGCGCCTGGCCAAGCCCGCCCGGTTCGGCTGCAGCGGCGATCTCATCGATCCCAAACCCAGCCTCACCCGCGTGCGCTCGGCGACCTCCGAGGAGGTTGGGGACCTGGCGCCCGGTTGCTGGTCCGTGTGTGAACTCTGCACGGGCCGGACGCACCAGATCCGCGTCCATCTCGCCAGCCTGGGCACCCCCATCCTGGGCGACGGCCTTTACGGCGGCGAGCCTTCCGACCAGCTCTGGCTCCACGCCTGGCGGATGGAACTGGTCCATCCCGTGACCGAAGCGCCGCTATACCTGGAGGCGCCGCCCCTCCGCTTCCGCCGTCCCTGAAAGGAACGAGGCCGGAAGCCCGGCCTCGTTCAGGGATTCCGTGGCGGTTCAGCGCGGGTAGCGGGGGTAGGCGGGCCGCTTCACCTTCACGGGCGGGTTCTTGGCCAGGGCCTCCATCACTTCCTTGATGCCGCGCTCCAGCTGGGTGTCGCGGCCTTCGCGCCAAGCCTTGGGATCCAGATCCACTTCGAGGTCCGGGGCCACGCCTTCGTTCTCGATGGCGAAGCGTCCTTCCGGGGTGTAGAAGGCGAAGTGGGGCGCGGTGATGGTGCCCCCGTCCATCAGCGTGGGATAGCCACCGATGCCCACCAGGCCGCCCCAGGTGCGCTTGCCGATGAGGGGGCCGAGCCCGGCGCGCTTGAAGAGCCAGGGCATGTAGTCGCCGCCGCTGCCGGCATGCTCGTTGATGAGCATGGCCTTGGGGCCCGTCATCGTGCCGAAGGGCTGGCGGAAGTCCTCGCCGTCCCGCACAGCCCAGTAGCTGTTCACGGGCTTCTTCAGGTAGTCGATGATGTAGTCGGCCGCGCTGCCGCCGCCGTTGAAGCGCTCGTCAATGACGGCGCCCTGCTTGTCGAGCTGGGCGAACCAGTAGCGGTTGAAGTTGGTGTAGCCTCCGTTGGCGGTGTCCGGCAGCCAGACGTAGGCCAGTTTGCCGCCGCTCGCTTCGGCCACCTTGCGGCGGTTGCTCTCGATCCATTCGCGGTTCCGCAGCCCGGTCTCACTGCCCACGGGAACCACCGTCACCTCGCGGCTGCCCTTGCCATCCGGATCCGGACCCACGGTGAGCACCACCTGCCGGCCTGCGGTGTTCTCCAGCAGGCGATAGGGGCTGTCCTGGCTGGTGAGGGGCTGCCCGTTCACGGCCAGCAGGTACTCCCCGGCCTTCACCTCGGACCCCGGCTGGGTCAGGGGCGCCTGGAGCTGGGGATTCCAGTTCTCGCCGCTGTACACCTTGGCGATGCGGTAGCGGCCGTTGGCCAGGGCGAAGTCAGCGCCCAGCAGTCCGCCGGGCACCCGCTTGGGGTTCGGCATGTCGCCGCCGCCCACGTAGAGGTGGCCCACGGTGAGCTCGCCCAGCATCTCGTTGAAGAGGTAATTGAGGTCGGCGCGGTGGTGAAGGCTCCCCACATAGGGGGCATAGCGGCGCTCTGCGGCCTTCAGGTCCAGGCCGTGGTGGCCGGGATCGTAGAAGTAGTCGCGCTCGATGCGCCAGGCTTCGCGGTACATCTGCTGCCATTCGGCCCTGGGATCCACCCGCACCTGGACCGTCTCCAGATTCAACCGGCCCTCGCCGGGCTTGGGAGCCTGGCCGGCCCCGGAGATGAACCAGCCCGCCTGGGTGCGGACCAGCATCTTCTCCCCCTTGGCGCTGAGGTCGAAGCGTTGGACACCGTCCATCACCTTGTCGAGCTTCCGCTTGGCCAGATCGTAGGCGTGCAGGGTGAGACCACTCTGTCCTTCACCCCGCGGGGTACCGCCGAAGTGAGGATACAGAGATCGTTTAACGAGGTATGCCGACTGGAGGGTTA
>MWBB01000016.1 GCA_002068835.1 Acidobacteria bacterium ADurb.Bin340
TCCGCTCACCTGAAGACGACCTTGAAATGATAGCCCTGCCCCTCCCGGAACGGGGCCACGATTCCACGTCCCATCAACACTTTTTTGAAGGGCGTGTCGGGGATGGGGCCCACGCCATGCTTTCCAGGGCCCGCCGGACTTGCCAGAATGGCCTCCGTTTCCCTTGAAGAATCAGGAACCGCCATGGCGCAAGAGAATTGGGGCAGCCGTATCGGCTTGGTGCTGGCCATGGCCGGCAATGCGGTGGGGCTTGGAAATTTTCTTCGCTTTCCGGCCCAGGCGGCCCAGAACGGCGGGGGGGCCTTCATCCTGCCCTACCTGGTGGCCTTCGTCCTGATGGGCATTCCCCTGCTGTGGGTGGAGTGGGCCATCGGCCGCCACGGGGGACTGCGGGGCTTCCACGCGGCGCCGGGCATGATCCACAGCCTGGGCAAGGCCCGCTGGCTCAAGTACGTGGGGGTCTTCGGCCTCTTCACCAACCTCGGCATTGCGGCCTACTACTGTTACATCGAAAGCTGGACCCTGGCCTACGTCTTCCACTCCCTGATCGGCACCTTCCGGGATGTGGCTCCCACGGAATTCTTCCCCCGCTACCTGGGCCAGCACGCGAACAGCATCACGAGCCTGCCGGGGCAGGCCTCCTTCTGGTTCATCGTGACCCTGCTGCTGAACACCTGGATCCTTTCCCGGGGGCTCCAGAAAGGCATCGAGCGGGCGGCCAAGATCGGCATGCCGCTCCTGCTGGGGTTCGGCCTGGTGCTGGTGATCCGGGGGCTCACCCTCCAGTCGGGGGATCCCGGGGTGGTCCAGAGTCCGATGGCGGGCCTGAATTTCGTGTGGCAACCCCGGATGGAGGGGCTCACGAATCCTTCCACCTGGATGGCGGCAGCGGGCCAGATCTTCTTCACCCTTTCGGTGGGCATGGGCTCCATCCATTGCTACGCCAGCTATCTTCGGGCCAAGGACGACATCGCCCTCAACGCCGCTTCGGCCGGCTGGATGAACGAGTTCGTGGAGGTGGTCCTGGGCGGATCCCTGCTGCTGCCCATCGCCGTGGCGTACCTGGGGCTGGGAGCCACCCAGGCGGCCACCGCCGGAGGCAGCGGATTCGGGCTGGGCTTCCTGACCCTGCCCACCCTCTTCAACAACTGGGGCTGGTTCGCGCCCATCGCCGGGATGATGTGGTTCGGCCTGCTGTTCTTCGCCGGCATCACCAGCAGCCTGGCCATGGGCCAGCCCATCCTGGCCTTCCTGGAGGACGAGTTCCAGATGGATCGCCGGAAGGGCTCCCTGCTGTTCGGCGCCCTGGTGTTCGCCCTGGGCTTCTTCTGCGTGTGGCTCTATCCGGGCGGCGCGTTCGACGAGTTCGATTTCTGGACGGGAACCTTCAGCCTTGTGGTCTTCGCCCTGCTGGAAATCTGGGTCTTCGCCTTCATCTTCGGGATGGAGCGGGGCTGGGAGGAGATCACCCGGGGATCGGATCTCCAGGTGCCCCGCATCTTCCGCTTCGTGATCCGCTATGTGACGCCTCTGTTCATCCTTGCGGTCTTCCTGGGAAGCCTGGTGAAGCCGCAGGGCAATGATTGGGGCGGCTCCCTGAAGGGGCTCTTCGCGGGGCAGGGGTGGACCTTCGCCCCGGACAGCGTGATCGGGAAGCTCTTCCATCTGGGAGAGCCTTCCTGCGTCTGGTTCAAGGAGGGCCAGGTGACTCCGGCCTTCGTGCAGGATCTGACGCGACTGCTGCTCCTGCTGGTGTTCCTGGGCTGCGGGGTGGCGGTGTGGTGGGCCTTCAAGCGGCGGGCGCAGGGTCTCGGGGAGGCGCAGCCATGACGACCGCAGCCTGGATCCTCATGCTTGCGGCCTGGACGGTCATCACGGGGTTCATGGTCTACTTCCTGGTCCGGGTGCTCCGGACGCCCGTGGACAAGGACTGAACGATGCGCTGGGGTGAACTTCTGGGGGACCTTGCGCCCTCCAAGCGATGCGTGTGGGTGGACCAGCTCCGGGGCTGGGCCGTGATCGTGATGATCGAAGTGCACGTGGTGAACGTGTGGCTGCCTGCGGCGCTGCGTCCGGGCTGGCTGAACTACCTGAACGGGCTGGTGGCCCCGAGCTTCCTCATGGCGGCGGGGTTCAGCCTGGTGCTCAGCACCTTCCGCGCCGATGGGACCCTGCGCCCGTTCTGGCCGGATACGGCCCGGCGCCTGGGCTTCATCCTCCTGTGCGCCTACGCCCTGCACGCGCCGGGCTTCACCCTGGCGGACTGGACCCTGATGGCCACGCCCCAGGAACTGCGGGAGCTCTTCAAGATCGACGTGCTCCAGTGCGTGGTCTTCAGCCTGCTGGTGCTCCACGGGCTGGCTCGGGCCTTCCGCAACCCCAAAATTTTCACCGGGGTGGCGCTGGCCATCGCCCTCATCATTCCGATGGTTTCGCCCTACCTGTGGGCCGAAGGCGTGGCGGACGGCCTCTGGCTGCCCATCCGGGGGCTGTTCAACGGGCTGCCGGACCGCGGGGTGCAGGCGCTGTTCCCCCTGTTTCCGTGGCTGGCTTTCCCCGCGTTCGGGGCCTTTCTGGGAGGGCTCTACCGGACCTTCCGCAGCCTGCCCCAGGAGGAAGGGCGGGCCCGGTGGAGCGAAGGCCGCTACCTGGGCGGGCTCTTCGGCCTGGGCCTGGCGCTCTGCCTCGGGGGCGGCCTGCTGAAGGAACCCTGGCTCTGGAGCGGGAACTGGGTCCAGGAGGGCGTGGTCTGGCGGCTCCACGGCTGGTGGGGGGCCTTCACGTGGAACGAGTTGACGGCCCTGCACAACGCCACCCTGCCCAGCGTGGCCGAGCGCCTGGGCTGGATCTGCATGGGCGGCGCGCTCATGGGCTGTCTGGAACGGCTGCGCCCGCATCTGCCCGGCCCCAACCTGGTAGAGGCCGCCAGCCGGGAAAGCCTGCTGCTCTATATGCTGCACCTGAACCTCATTTTCGCGGTGCTGCTGGCGCCCCCTGTCGTGGGCCTGACGGGCTGGGGCTGGAACAGCCTGGGCTGGACCGGAACCCTGCTGATGACGGCCTTGGTCATCGGTCTCAACCTGGCGGCAGGCGTGGCCTGGCAGCGGGTGCGTGAAACGCCGGACCGCATGCGAAGCCTCCAGCGGGCGGGCGTGGCGGTCCTGAGCCTCTGGTTCCTGGTGGGCGGCTGGTGGGGGTTCCGCTTCTACCTGCAGAGTCCCGAACTGGCCCGGGAGCCCTATCGGTTCCTCAATGCGGCCCGGATCCGGAAAGGGCTTGCACCCACGCCGGATGGCCTCGCCCGGGATCCCGAGGAGGTGCAGCGGGAAGCCCTCCGCCGGAAGGTGCGGCTGACCCTCGAAGATCTGGAGCGGGTCCGGGCCCGGTAGAATCGAGACATGGAATCCGATCCCAGCCTCCATCCCTGGCTCCTGGCGGCCGTCCTTGTGGTGCTGATCTACCGGGTGGCCATGGCGGGCCTTCTGGAAGGTTTCCATGCGCTGCCCTCCCTCCAGCGCCGTCGCATGCTGGAGGAGGAGAGCCTCCAGCATCCCCGGCTGGCGGCCCTGCTGGGGCGTCCCCATGCCTTCGGGCTGGGAGTTCTACTGTGGAACCAGTTCCTGCTGGTGCTGCTGCTGGGACTGGTCTGGCCCCTTCGGTACACCCTGCCCGGCGGAGCCTGGACCACCGTCGGCCTGACCCTGGTCTACATCTGGGCCATGGATATGGCCCTGCCCACGCTGATGACGGCGGCCCGTCCGGCGGATTGGATGGAGCGGTTCTTCCCCTTCTACGCGCCTGTTTCGGGGCTCATGGGGGTGCTGGTGGAACCCCTGGCCCGCTTCGTGGAACGGAAGCGGGAGGCCCACGACCGGGCCCGGGAGGACGAGGACGAGGATCCCAGCGGCGACGCCGTGACGGCCCTGCTGGAGGAGGGGGAGGCCGAAGGCATCCTGGAGGAGGAGGATCGGGAGCTGATCCGCAACGTGGTGGGCTTCGGGGACACGGTGGTTCGGGAGGTGATGACGCCCCGCACGCTTCTCCATGGCATCGACGCTGCGGCCACCTACGACGAGATCTCCCTGGCGTTCCGGGAGAACCGCCATTCCCGGATGCCGGTCTTCCAGGGGACGGCCGACCACATCATCGGCATCCTGCTGCTCAAGGATTTCCTGCAGGTCCAGTCGGAGGACCAGCTGGACCTGGCGCAGCTGGCCAAGGAGCCGATCTTCGTGCCCGAAAGCAAGCCCATCCCCGAACTCCTGCGGGAACTCCAGCGGGTCCGGATGCAGATGGCCATCGTGGTGGACGAGTTCGGGAGCGTTTCAGGGGTGGTGACGCTGGAGGACCTGCTGGAGGAGGTCTTCGGGGAGATCCGCGAGGAGCACGAGGATGACGGGTTGGCGGAGCAGGTCCAGGACGGCGCCCTCCTGCTCCCGGGCAACTTCCATGTGGAGGATCTCCAGGCCCGGCTGGAGCGCGGTTGGGACCATGAGGGCTACGATACGGTGGCCGGTCTGGTGATGGCCCGCCTGGGGCGCGTCCCCAGTCCGGGGGACGAAATCCTGGTGGAAGGGGCGCGGATCAGCGTGGTGCGGATGGAGGGCGCCCGGGTGCTTCAGGTGCGGGTGGATCCGGAAGGCTGAAGCGGGTTCAGCCTTCGGCCAGGGGCAGTTCCAGGGTGAACACGGCTCCCTGTCCCGGGGTGCTGGAGGCCTTCACGCTGCCGTGATGGAGCTCCACCAGGTGCTTGACGATGGAGAGTCCCAGCCCGGTGGAGATCTCGTTGCCGGTGGGGCGGGCGCTCAGGCGCTGGTAGGGGGCGAAGGCCTTCTGGAGATCCTCGTCCGTCAGGCCCGGGCCCTCGTCCAGGACTTCCAGGCGGGCCCGGCGGTCACTGCGGGCCAGCCGCACTTCGATCTTCCGTTGGTGGGGCGAGAACTTGATGGCGTTGTTCACCAGATTGTCCAGTACGTCCCGCATCCGGGCGTGGTCCGCCAGGATCTTCAGGCTGGATTCGCCGGTGGCAAGGGCCAGGTGGAGGTGCTTCGACTGGGCGTAGTCCTGGTTTTCTTCCAGGACCGTGCGGGCCAAGGGGATCAGGTCCACGGGTTCCAGGACCAGGGGCAGAACCCCCGCTTCGTGGGTGGCGGAATCCAGAATGGCCTGGATGATCCCCAGCATCCGGTTCACCGATTCCCGGATGCGGTCGGCGGAACGGCGCTGGGCCGCGCCGCTTTCCACGGACGCGGCCGCTTCCGTGATCTGGTCCAGGAGGATCAGGACCGTGGTGAGGGGGTTCTTGAGATCGTGGGCGGCGGTGGCCAGGAAGCGGCTCTTGAGCTGGCCCAGGCGCCTCAGTTCCTCATTGGTGGCTTCCAGCCGCTGGAGGTTCGCCTTCTCCCGATCCAGCAACTCCTTGCGGCGGAGCCCGGAGGACAGGCGCGCTCGCAGCAGGGAGCGGTCGATGGGCTTGGGGAGGTAGTCGTCCGCTCCCAGTTCGATGCACTCGCGGATCGCCCGGGCCTCGTTGACGGCGGAGAGCATGATCACGGGGATGTCCCGCAGGGCTTCCTCCCGCTTCATCACCGTGAGGGTCTGGATGCCGTCGAGCCGGGGCATCATGACATCCAGCAGCACCGCGTCGAAACTCGATTCCCGCAGACGCTCCAGGGCCTCCAGGCCGTCCTGGGCTACAGACGTCGTCAGGCCTTCCCGCTCGAGCATCCGGGCCAGGGCCTCCCGATTGGTCTCCAGATCATCCACCACCAGCACGTGGCCTTTGAGGTTCATCATGCCTGGCTCTCCTGCAGGTGGTTCTGGATCTTCTGGAGAAGCCGCTGGAGTTCCACAGGCTTGGCTTCGTAATCCGTGCACCCCGCGGCCAGGGCCCGGTCCCGGTCGCTGGTCAGGGCGTGGGCCGTGAGGGCGATGATGGGAACGCTGGATCCGGCCGCCCGGATGCGCCGGGTGGCCTCGTAGCCATCCACGATGGGGAGGCTGATGTCCATCAGAACGAGGTCCGGGGCCTCGCCCAGGGCCATGCGCACGGCCGCCTCCCCGTCCTCGGCCACGACCACGCGATAGCCGCGCCGTGCCAGGAGTCGACCCAGCACGTCGCGGTTCATCTCGTTGTCTTCGACCAGGAGAAGGGTGGGCATGGTTCAGAACTCCTTGGGCTTGGGGGGGGCCTGGACGGATCGGAGGGCCAGGGCGCGGATGGTTCCCAGCAGCTCATCCCGGGCGAAGGCGCCCTTCCGGAAGATCTCCCGGACCTGGGGCAGGGACAGGCGCTGGTGGTCTTCGGCCGTGAGATCCCGCGCCGTGACCACCACCACCGGGATGCGGGACCACTCCGAGTGCTCGGCCAGGTGGGCCAGGAGCTGGAAACCGTCCATGCCGGGCAGCATGAGGTCCAGCACGATCAGGCCGGGCTCCTCCAGGGAAAGGTGCTCCAGGGCCTGGAAACCATCGGAGGCCAGCCGGACCTCCCACCCCTCGCTTTCCAGGGTCCGCTGCAGGGCTTCCTGGGTCGGCGGGTCGTCCTCCACGAGCAGCACAGGGACATCGCGGGATCCCGGCGCGGCCGCCTCCACCGCGGACACCAGGCGCTCCTTGGGGACGGGCTTCTGAAGGTAATCGGAGGCCCCAAGGGCGAAACCTTTCTCCCGGTCGTCCATGAGCGTCACCAGGATCACCGGGATGTGCCTCAGCTCGGGATCCTCCTTGAGCTGGGCCAGCACCTGCCAGCCGTCCAGGCCCGGCATGGACACGTCCAGGGTGATGACATGGGGGTGGAGGCTGCGGGCGAGGCGCAGGCCTTCGTCTCCGCTTCCCGCCAGGGCCACCCAGAATCCTTCGTGGGTCAGCATGCGGGACACGGCGTCCCGCATGGCGGGATCATCATCGATCACCAGCACCTTGCCGCGGCTTCCCGTCGAGGGTGCGGGCGCGGCTGGAGCGGGGGTGGCGCGGGGAGCTTCGGGATGGACCGGAAGGCGCAGGGTGAAGGTGCTTCCCTGGCCCGGGTGGCTTTCCAGCTGGAGCGTTCCTCCCAGAAGAGCCGTGAACTTCCGGCAGAGGGTCAACCCCAGGCCCGTGCCCCCGAACCTGCGGGTGGTGCTTTCATCGGCCTGGGTGAATTCCTGGAAGACCCGTTCCGCCTGCTCGGGGGTCATCCCGATGCCGGTGTCCTGGACTTCGAAGCGCACCCAGCCGGCTTCGGGGTCGGGCCCGATGCGCAGGGTGATGAGGCCATCCTGGGTGAACTTGGAGGCATTGTTCAGCAGGTTGTAGAGGATCTGGCGGAGCTTGCGCACGTCGGTGCGCAGCATGCCGGCGCCCGGGGCGAGATGGTGCTCGAAGCGGTTGCGGTTCTTGGCGGCGAGCGGCTCGATGGTGGGGGCCACCTCGGCCCGGAGGACCGCAAGGTCGCAGTCTTCCATGAAGAGGGTCATACGCCCGGCTTCGATCTTGGACAGGTCCAGGATGTCGTCGATGAGCGAGAGCAGGTGGCGGCCCGCCGCCTGGATCTTCCCCAGGTCGGGGGCCAGCTCGCCGAGGCCGCGATCCCGCACATCCTCCTCCAGCAGCTCGCTGTAGAGCAGGATCGCGTTCAGGGGCGTGCGCAGTTCGTGGCTCATGTTGGCCAGGAAGGTGCTCTTGGCGCGGTTGGCGTCCTCGGCCCGCTCCTTGGCCACCAGCAGTTCGGAGTTGGTGCGGAGCAGCTGCTCGCTGCGCAGGGCCACCTGCTCCTCCAGATGCTCCTGATCGTCCAGGAGTTGCTGATCCCGGGCCTGGATCTGCACGAGCATCTCGTTGAGGGAGTCGGTCAGCACCCCGATTTCGCCCCCCTGGCGGCGTTCCAGGCGAAGGCCGTAATCGCGGGTCTCCGTGACCCGGCGGGCCGATTCCGACAGCACGAGGATGGGGTCGGAAACCTGTTTCTGAAGCACGATGGAGGCCAGGAACACCAGCCCGAAGACCAGGGCCCCGATGCCTGCCAGGACCTGCACGGCGCCGATGAAACGGGTGTCCAGCTCCCGGAGATCCGACTGGATGAAGAGGATGCCCGCGTGGCCGGCTTCCGTGCGGATCTCGTGGAACACATCCAGGTGGTTCCGGGAGAGTTGGGATCGGCTGGCGCGTCCCCTAGGCGCGGGAATCTGGTCCCGGGCCAGTCCGGAAGGGTAGGTGGCGAACACGTTGCCCTGAGGGTCGAAGAGGGCCGCCGCCCGGATCCGAGGGTTCACCCGGAGGGTGGCCAGGTTCTTCTCCGCCTCCCAGGGGGTTGCGAAAACCAGATCCGCCGTGAGCGCGCCTCCGAGCACTTCCGCCAAGGTATTGAGGGAGGCCACCGTGGACTGCCGGATCTGATGCCGTTCATAGGCCAGGAAGGCCACGGTCGAGGCCAGGACCGAAAGTCCCGCCAGGAAGGCCATCAGGGCGATCAGCCGGTGCTTCAGGGAAAGATCCTTGAACCGGAGCATGGGTCACCGATCCCCATAGACCTTGGCGCGGCTGAGGACCGCCGAGCTGATGCCCAGGTCCGCCTGGCGGGCCATCTTCAGGTTCACCTCCAGGACAACCCGTTCCTGGGTCACCACCAGATTGATCATCACGCCGCGCTGGGCGAACCCCGGGGTGTCTCCCAGGGTCAGCGTGGGGCGGCCTTGAAGGGCGCGGAGGATTTCGGGCAGACGCTCCTCTTCCGATTCGCAGATGAAGACCGCATCGCAGTCTTCCAGGCCCTTCATGGAGCGGAAGAAGGCCAGCCGGATCCTGCGGCCCCGGCCTGAGGCCAGATTGTTCAGGTGCCCTTCGAACGGCGAAACCCCCATCACCCCCAGCCGCAGGGGACGGTCCCCGTTCTGGGGCCAGTTCACGTAGTTGACCAGGTTCCGGATGAGGTCCGCCTTGGTCTGGTACTCGGGACGCCGGGCTTCCTGGGCCCCCAAGGCAGCCCAGGCGGCCAGGGCCGCCACCGGAGCGCGCAGTAAGAGGAGGGATGCCATGGCCGCTGTTCGCACCTCTACATCGTCCGGGTCCTCCCCGGGCCTGAGGATCGGTAGAGTTTCATCAGGAGGATCCGTGGTACGGAAGCTGCTCGCCCTGCTGGCCATCCTGGCGCTGCCCTTGACGCTGCTCCGCCTCCGCCAGCGGGAACGGGCCTGGCTGGTGCCCCAGCCCCGCGGCATCGTGCTGGGCCTTTATGCCGGGCTGCCGGAGTTCGACTACGAGGAGCCCCTGATCCGCATCCGCGAATCCGGCGCCACCTGCGTCACCCTCCAGGCCATCTACCGCATGGAGCGCCACGACAGCACCGAAGTGGTGCGCCATCCCACCAGCAGTCCCACGGATGGGGCTCTTCGGCGCACCTTCCGGCAGGCGAAGGCCCTGGGGCTGCGCACCATGTTCTTCCCCACCATCAACCTGCGGGACGAGGCGGAAAACGCCACCTGGTGGCGGGGCAACATCAACCCCCGGGACTGGGACACCTGGTGGAGGGACTACACCGCCTTCAATGTGCGCCTGGCCCGCCTGGCCCAGGAGGAAGGCGCGGAGTGGTACAGCGTGGGCACGGAGATGGCCTCCACCCACGCTTTCCCGGACCGCTGGCGGGCCCTGATCCGGGAGGTGCGGACGGTCTTCAAAGGCAAAGTGGTCTATTCCGTGAACTTCGATGCCCACGACACCTTCACCTTCGGGGATGCCCTGGATGTGATCGGCATGAACACCTACGACCCCATCGCCAAGGAGGCCGAGCGCCCCACGGAAGGCGAGATCCGGGACGGCTGGTGGTGGATCGTCTACAAGGCCCGCACCCTCCAGGCCCGCTTTGGCAAGCCCGTGATGATCACGGAGGTGGGCTATCCCTCCGTGGCCCGGGCCCATGCCGGTCCCTGGGACTTCCGTACCGAGGAGCCGCCGGATCCCGAACTCCAGCGCCAGCTGGTGGAAGGCGCCCTGAAGGTGCTCCGCAATTGGTCCGATGGCGAAGCGGTCTTCTACTACCTCTATGGCGAAAACCTGAAGGCGGGTGTGGTGCCGGGCGGCCTGGAGGATCGCACCTACGCCCCCTGGGGCAAGCCGGTGGAGGCGGTGCTGCGCTGGTACTTCCGGGAGCCCATTTTCGAAGGCCACATCCCGCTCCGCCCCGAGAACATCCGGGAAGCCGTGGTCCAGAGCCTGGCGGCCCAGCTTCGGAAGGAGCGGACCTACGAGGATGCGGAGCGGCCTGCCTGGGTGGAGGCCTGGCGCAGGGAACACCCGGCCGTGTGGGCCGAGGCCGAGGCCATCGTGGCCCAGGAACCCGCGCCGCTGAAGAAGATCCCCAAAGGCCGGGAACACTAAGATGCGCATCGTTCTCGTTCGGCACGGAGAAACCGCCTGGAATGTGGAAGGCCGCCACCAGGGGCGGGGGTGCGACATCGGGCTGTCGGAGGCCGGCCGGTCCCAGGCGGGAGCCCTGGCGGAGCGGCTGGCGGGCCAGACCTGGACCCGTACGGCCAGTTCGCCCCTGAAGCGCGCCCGGGAGACAGCGGAGCGGCTGCTGGAAGGGGCGGATACCCGGTTGATCCTCGATCCGGACCTGGAGGAGATTTCCCACGGGGCTTGGGAGGGCCTGCTGGCCTCGGAGGTGCGGGACCGCTGGCCCGATCTTCAGCGGGCCTGGCGGGAGCGGCCGGACGAAACGCGGCTGCCCGGCGGGGAAACCCTGGCGGAGGTCCAGGCCCGGGCCTGGAGGGCCCTGGAGCGCCTGACCGAGGGCCTCGGGGCCACGGAAACCCTGCTGGTGGTCACCCACGACGGGGTGAACCGGGTGCTGCTGTGCCGGGTGCTGGGGCTCCCCTTGGCTCGGGTTTGGGCTTTCCGGCAGGCCCCTACGGGGTTCAGCCTTCTGGAAGGACCGGATCTGGAAGGGCTCAGCGTGCTGCGCCTCAACGATGCCGCTCATGTGGCGCCGTTGTTCGGGGAGCCGGTCCACCGCCGGATCTGACTTCCGTCACAACCCGCCCCGGCGGTTGGCTTTCCCTGGCATCGGGTGGAAGATGTACATATTCCGCCCCCTACGGAATGCATGGCCGGGCCTCGCCCGCTTCCAGGAAGGAGCCTATGTCCCAGATCAAGCCGTTCTGCGCCTACCGTCCCAAGGCTGGGCTGGCCGAAAAGGTCGCCTCGGTGCCCTACGACGTGATCAACACCCGGGAAGCCCGCCAGCTGGCCGAGGGCAATCCCCACTCCTTCCTCCACGTGGGTCGACCAGAAATCGACCTGCCTGAAGGCATCGACGAGCACGAGGACAAGGTGTACGCCACCGGCGTGGCCAACCTGAAGAAATTCATCGCCGAAGGCACCCTGGTCCACGACGACAAGCCCTGTCTCTACATCTACCAGCAGAAGATGGGCGACCACGTGCAGGCGGGCCTGGTGTGCCTCTGCTCCGTGAAGGAGTACGAGAAGGACCTCATCAAGAAGCACGAGTACACCCGCAAGGATAAGGAGGACGACCGCACCCGGCACGTCACCGAGCAGAACGCCAACGCCGAGCCGGTCTTCCTCACCTACCGCGCGGTGCCCTACATCGACCATGTGGTGGACACGGTCCGCAAGGATGCCCCGGACTACGACATCGTGACCCCCGATGGCATCGGCCACACGGTCTGGACCGTTCGGGACGAGGTGATGATCGGGGAGCTGGTGGCCTTCTTCAACGGTGTGCCCGCGCTCTACATCGCCGATGGCCATCACCGCACGGCCGCGGCCATCCGCTACGGCCAGGCCCGCCGCGCCGCCACGCCCAACGCCACCGGCGACGAGCCCTTCGAGTCCTTCATGGCCGTGGTCTTCCCCCACAACCAGCTCAAGATCATGGATTACAACCGGGTGGTGAAGGACCTGAACGGCCTCAGCCCCGAGCAGTTCCTGGCCAAGGTGGGCGAGAAATTCGACATCGCTCCCGCCGCCCAGCCTCAGCCCGAGAAGGCTGCGAGCTTCGGCATGTTCTTCCAGGGCAAGTGGCACCGCCTGACCGCCAAGGCTGGCAGCTTCCCCGCCACCGATCCCGTGAAGAGCCTGGACGTGAGCATCCTCCAGGACAACCTGCTGAATCCCATCCTCGGCATCCAGGATCCCCGCACCGACAAGCGCATCGATTTCGTGGGCGGCATCCGGGGCACCCAGGAGCTGGAAAAGCGTGTGAACGAAGGCTACGCCGTGGCCTTCGCCATGTTCCCCACCTCCCTCGACCAGCTGATGGCCGTCTCCGACGCCGGCCAGATCATGCCGCCGAAATCCACCTGGTTCGAACCCAAACTCCGCTCCGGCCTGCTGGTGCGGGTCTACGAAGGCTGACAACCTCTCACCACGGAGACACGGAGGGCACCGAGGACCGAACGCAGAGACTGCTTTCAAGCTTGTTTTTCTCTGTGTGCTCCGTGCCTTCGTGGTGAATCTTCCCTTGAGGAGATTCCAATGCACATCCTGATCGCCGACGCGTTCGACGCGAAACTTCCGGAGCGGCTGGCCGCTTTCGGAACCGTGAGCAGCGACATGGCCACGCTGGGCCAGGCCAACGTGCTGCTGGTCCGTTCCAAGACCAAGGTGACGCCCGAGCTGCTGGCCCAGGCCCCCGGCCTGAAGCTGGTCATCCGGGGTGGCGTGGGCATGGACAACGTGGACAAGAAGGCCTGCGCCGAAAAGGGCGTGAAGGCCGTGAACACCCCCAAGGCCAGCAGCGTGGCCGTGGCGGAAATGGCCATGGCCTTCATGGTGGCCATCCCGGCCCGCCTCATCGAAGCCCACATGTCGATGAAGGAAGGCAAGTTCCTGAAGAACGAACTGAAGCGCACGGAGCTCTTCAAGAAGACCCTGGGCCTCATCGGCGCCGGCGCCATCGCCACGGAAGTGGCCAAGCGCGCCCAGGCCTTCGGCATGAAGGTCATCGCCTTCGATCCCTTCATCAAGGAACACGCCGTGGCTGAGCTGAAGCCCAGCCTGGAGGCCCTGGTGGCCGAGGCGGATGTGCTCAGCCTCCACACGCCCCTGACCGACGAGACCAAGGGCATGATCAACGCGGCCCTCATCGCCAAGATGAAGGACGGCGTCATCATCGTGAACACGGGCCGCGGCAAGTGCGTGGTGGAAGAGGATCTCGTCGCCGCCCTCACCAGCGGCAAGGTGCGGGCCTACGGCACTGACGTCTGGTACAACGATCCCCCGGCCCCCGAGTGCCCCCTGCTCACCGCTCCCAACGTGTTCATGGCGCCCCACCTGGGTGCCAGTTCCAAGGAGAACCTCGGCCGCATCGGCGACGAGGTGGTGGCCATCCTGACCGACTTCAAGGCCTGATCCGGAGACTCCCATGACCAATCGCACGATCAACTTCTACGCCGGCCCCGCCGGACTGCCCCTGGAGGCGCTGAAGCGCGCCCAGGAGGAACTGCTGGACTTCGCCGGCACCGGCATGTCCGTGATGGAAATCAGCCACCGCTCCAAGGAATACGACGCGGTGCACGAGGAAGCCATCGCCCTCACCAAGGAGCTGATGGGCATTCCCGACAACTTCAAGGTGATGCTGCTCCAGGGCGGCGCCCACCTGGCCTTCGGCATGATCCCCATGAACCTGCTGCGGGGCGATCGCCAGGCCGACTTCATTACTACCGGCAACTGGGCCGAGAAGGCCTTCAAGGAAGCCAAGCTGGTGGCCGGGGACCGCGTGCGCGAAGCCGCTTCCACCAAGGCCGAGAAGTTCGCCCGCCTGCCCAAGGCCAGCGAGCTGCAGATCAATCCCAACGCCGCCTTCGTGCACTTCACCTCCAACAACACGGTGGAAGGCACCCAGTGGAAGGATTTCCCGAAGACGGACAAACCCTACATCTGCGACATGAGTTCCGACATCATGTGGCGGCCCTTCGACGTGTCCCAGTTCGGTCTTATCTACGCTGGCGCCCAGAAGAACCTTGGCCCCTCCGGCGTGACGGTCGTCATCATGCGCGATGACTTTATCGAGATGTGCCAGTCCAAGGACCTGCCCAGCTACCTGCGCTACCCGCTGCACGCCGAGAAGAACAGCCTCTACAACACGCCGCCCACCTTCGGGATCTACATCCTGCGGAACGTGCTGGCCTACAACAAGAGCATCGGCGGCCTGAAGGCCATCGAGGCCAACAACCTGAAGAAGGGCGAGCTGCTCTACGGCTGCATCGACAAGCACGCGGGCTTCTTCAAGCCCTTCGTCACCGAGAAGGCCGACCGCTCCCTCATGAACGTGGACTTCTTCCTGCCCACCGAGGAGCTGACCGACACCTTCGTGAAGGAAGCCAAGAAGAACGGCATGGTGGGCCTGAAGGGCTACCGTGACATCGGTGGCATCCGCGTCTCCACCTACAACGCCGTGAGCGTGAAGGATGTGGAGACCCTGGTGGCCTTCATGGAAGCCTTCGTGCAGAAGAACGGCTGATTTCCGCCGTTTCTCGCAACGGGCGCCTTCGCGGGCGCCCGTTGCCGTTCAGAAGATGCTCCAGCCGGTGCGGGTGGTGAAGCGGTCCAGGAACTCGGCGCCGGCCACGGAGTTCCCGGCCTCATCCAGCGGAGGGCTCCACACGCAGAGGGCCCCGCGGCCCGGCAGGATGGCCAGCAGGCCGCCGCCCACGCCGCTCTTGCAGGGCAGGCCCACGCGGTAGGCGAAGTCCCCGGCGGCATCATAGGTGCCGCAGGTGAGCATCACGGCGTTGATGCGCTTGGCCTCGCTGCGGGTGAGCAGGCGGCTGCCGTCAGCGCGCAGGCCGTGGCGGACATAATCCGCCAGCACGGCAGGGACAGGGTGCTCCAGGTTGCCGTAGCTGGCCATGAAGTGGGCCAGGGCGTGGTTGCGGTGGCTGTGTTCCCACTCGCTGCGGGCCACCTCCTCGTCCACGGCCAGGGTGGGGTTGTCGCTCTCCTGGCGCAGGAAGTCCAGCAGGGCCACGGAAGCATCGCCCGCCATGCCGTGGAGACGGTCCGTCACCACCAGGGCCCCAGCGTTGATGAAGGGGTTGCGGGGGATCCCCTGCTCGTACTCCAGCTGGACCAGGGAGTTGAAAGGATTGCCCGAGGGTTCGCGGCCCACCCGCGCCCAGAGGGCCTCGCCATCCCGGGCCAGCACCAGGGCCAGGGTGAAGAGCTTGGAGATGCTCTGGATGGAGAAGGGCGCTTCCGCTTCGCCGACAGCCAGGACCTCGCCTTCCACCGTGGCCAGGGCCGCGCCCATCCGTTCCGGCCCCACCCGGGCCAGGGCGGGGATGTAGTCCGCCACCCGGCCATCCCGGGCCAGGGGCGACGTTTCCCGGAGGAGGTCGTTGAGGAGGGCCTGCAAGTCCATGCCTACGAGGATAGCGGTCCGGCGCCCTGAGGACGGATCTCCTGAGGCTCTTCCCACCTGCCTGCCCACCGGGAATCCTGTATTCCCGGGAAGATCCGGGGCCGGGCTCTGGAGGCGACGTGTCCTACTGCACCTGGGTGGCGGCCCATCCCGAGGAACGCCTCCACCGGGCCTACCACGATCATCGCTACGGCTTTCCCTTGCAGGGTGATGCGGAACTGTTCGGGCGGCTGATCCTGGAAATCAACCAGGCGGGCCTGTCGTGGACCACCATCCTGAAGAAGGAGGAGGCCTTCGAACGGGCCTACGAAGGGTTCGATCCGGTCCGCCTCGCGGCCTACGGGGAGGCCGAGCGGGCCCGGCTCCTGGCGGATGCGGGCATCATCCGGAACCGCCTGAAGGTGGATGCCGCCCTCGCCAATGCCCGTACTGTCTGCGAACTCCAGGTCCGCTACGGCAGCTTCCGGGCCTGGCTGGAGGCCCATCATCCAAGGGATCACGCCGCCTGGGTCAAGCTCTTCAAGGCCACCTTCCGCTTCACGGGAGGGGAGATCGTGAAGGAATTCCTGATGTCCACGGGCTACCTGCCGGGCGCCCATGATCCCGATTGCCCGGTCCACGCGCGGGTTCTGGCCGCACGGCCACCCTGGACCCTTGTCTGATCACCGTTCCCGGAGGGGTGCTGCGACGACCTCCAGGGGCAGACTTTGGCCAGCCCGGGCATCCTTCACGCAGCGGAGCACGAGGGCCGAACGGAGGTTCGCCTGCTCCAGCTCGTCCAGCGTGAGCCAGCGGGTGCCCAGGATTTCGGGATCCTCGGGGCGGGCCTCCTGATCCTCCGGCACGGTTCCCGCGAAGCAGACGCGGCAGTAGTCCTTGCCGTTCCGGGCCTGCAGGGGGTAGATCCCCACGAGGGCTTCGGGTGTGAAGGGCAGGCCGGTTTCCTCGCGCACTTCGCGGATCGCGGCTTCCACCAGACCCTCGCCCGGCTCCACGTGGCCCGCGGGCTGATTGAGAACGCGGTCGAGATGGAGGCCGTCAGTTTCCTCCACGAACAGGTAGCGGCCACGGCGTTCGATGACGGCGGCGACGGTGAGGGCCCAGGTCATGGTGGCTCCCGGCATGGAAAAGGGGCGCCGCGGGGCGCCCCTTCCGTGGTTCGTTCGGTCCTAGAGCTTGCTGACGTTGGACGCCTGGGGTCCCTTGGGGCCCTGGACGATGTCGAAGCTCACGCGCTGATTCTCATCCAGGGTTCGGAACCCCTGGGTCTGGATGGCGGTGTGGTGGACGAAGACGTCGGCGCCGCCGCCGTCGGGGGTGATGAAGCCGAAACCCTTTTCGGCGTTGAACCACTTCACGGTGCCCTGGGTCATGGGGACCTCCTAGCTACGGGTGACCTGGATTTCATCGAGCATTGGTCCTTCCAGGTCAAAGGCAACGCGTGTGTTCTGCCCACGACTTCGGGCCCTTCAAGTCTAAAAGAACTTTCCGGGCCCCGCCAAGGGGTGAACGTTCAGTAACGGTAGCCCTCGCCCTTGTAGGGGCCCTCCACAGGCACGCCGATGTAGCGGGCCTGGGTTTCCGTCAGCTGTGTGAGGTTCACGTTGAGGGTGCGGAGCTGGAGGCGGGCCACCTGCTCGTCCAGCCGCTTGGGCAGGGTGTAGACGCCCACGGGGTAGTCGGCGGGGCGGGTCCACAGCTCGATCTGGGCCAGGGTCTGGTTGGCGAAGCTGCTGCTCATCACGTAGCTGGGGTGGCCCGTGCCGCAGCCCAGGTTCACCAGGCGCCCCTTGGCCAGCAGGATGATGCGCTTGCCGTCGGGGAAGATCACGTGATCCACCTGGGGCTTGATCTCCTCCCACTGGCAGCGCTGTTCCAGGCCTGCCACCTCGATCTCGCTGTCGAAGTGGCCGATGTTGCACACGATGGCGTTGTGCTTCATGCGCTGCATGTGCTCGAAGCTGATGACGCCCACGTTGCCGGTGGCGGTGACGAAGATGTCGGCCTGATGGGCGGCCTCGTCCATGGTCACCACCCGGTAGCCCTCCATGGCGGCCTGCAGGGCGCAGATGGGATCGATCTCCGTGACCCACACCTGGGCCGAGAGGGCCCGCAGGGCCTGGGCGCTGCCCTTGCCCACGTCGCCGTAGCCGCAGACCACGGCGATCTTGCCCGCCACCATCACGTCCGTGGCGCGCTTGATGCCGTCCACCAGGGATTCCCGGCAGCCGTAGAGGTTGTCGAACTTCGATTTGGTCACGCTGTCGTTCACGTTGATGGCCGGAACCTTCAGGTCGCCCTTCCTGGCCATCTCGTAGAGGCGGTGCACGCCGGTGGTCGTCTCCTCGGTGATGCCGCGGATCTTCCCGAGCTGCCGGGAGTACCAGGTGGGGTCCTGGGCCAGCCGGGCGCCGATGGCCGCGAAGAGCACCCGGGCCTCCTCGCTGTCCGGATGGTCCAGCACGGACCGGTCCTGCTCGGCCTTGGCTCCCAGGTGGAGCAGCAGCGTGGCGTCGCCGCCGTCATCCAGGATCATGTTGGCGCCGCCTTCGAAATCGAAGATGCGGTGGGTGTAGGTCCAGTAGTCCTCCAGGCTCTCGCCCTTGACGGCGAAGACCGGAATCCCCGAGGCGGCGATGGCGGCGGCGGCGTGGTCCTGGGTGCTGAAGATGTTGCAACTGGCCCAGCGCACGTCGGCGCCCAGGGCCTTGAGGGTCTCGATGAGCACCGCCGTCTGGATGGTCATGTGGAGGCTGCCGGCGATGCGGGCGCCCTTCAGAGGCTGCTTCGGGGCGTATTCCTCCCGGATGGCCATCAGGGCGGGCATCTCCCGCTCTGCAATGGCGATCTCCTTGCGGCCCCAGTCGGCCAGGGTCAGGTCTTTCACGGTGAAGTCGGAGGTCGCGGGGGTGCTCATGGCCTCTCCTCGGGAACGGTGGAACGGCGGCGCGAACCTCACCGCGCCAGCCCTTCGGGGTCTGTCGGTGAGCGCCGTTGGAACCGGGGGGCCCGGGGGCCGGTTCGAGCCTGGGACGGGATCGTCTTGCAGCGCTCCTCGAACCTTTTCATTCTAGCTTTCGAACGGAACGGATGGGTCCGGTGCCGCTCAAGGATCTTCGATGCCGCTGCGCCTCATCCTCTTCCTTGCCCTGGTGCTTGTTCCGTCCCTGGCCGGAGGGCCTCCGGCGGGCGCGGATCCCTTCCTGGGCGCCCCGGCGGGGCGCCTTGGACTGGCCCTGCCTCCGCCTCCTGGTCCGGGCTCCCTGGAAGCCCAGGCCGACCTGGAGGCGGTGCTCCAGGTCCAGGCTTGGCGCACGCCTGCGGAGGAGGCTCTCGCCCGGGAGGCCGTTCACGTGGACCTCTTCAGTTTCGCGGCGGTGCTGGGTGCCGGGTTTCGTCGGGATCGGCATCCGGCCTTCGCGGCCCTGGATGCGCGCCTTGAGCGGGACATCCGGGCGGCCGTGGACCCCGCCAAGCTCCACTTCGATCGCCCTCGCCCCCCCCACGCGGATCCGGCCGTTCGCCCCTGTCTTCCCGTGCCGCCTCTGACCTCCCGGACCTACCCCAGCGGTCATGCCACCGAGGCGCATGTGTTCGCGGAGGTGCTCGGGGAGGTGTTTCCCGAACGGCGCGATGCCCTGGAGGCGCATGCGCGGCGCCTGTCCTGGGCCCGGGTGGTGGCCGGGGTCCACTATCCCACCGACCTGGAGGCGGGACGCCGGTTGGCGCAGAGTCTGGTCCGGGCCTTGAGGGGGAACCCAGATTTCCAGCGGGCCGTGGAAGCCTGCCGAGCCGAGGTTCAGGCGGAGGCCGCCCGATGAAGGCGCTGGTTGTGCTTCTGGCAGCGGGGGGGCTGCTGTTCGCCCAAGAAGGCCCTGCCCCCTGGAAGGTGCCCATTCTCCCGGGCTTCTACCTGAAGCCCGAAGCCGTGGATCTGGACCGGGTCCTGCCCCCGCCGCCGGCGCGGGATTCCGTGGCCGGCGAGGCGGACCTGGAGGTGGTGCGCCAGACCCAGGTCTTCCGTACCTCCCAGCAGGAGGCCTGGGCCCGCTTCGTGGACCAGGACACGGTCTGGAAGGCCGGGGACCTGCTGGGGCCCTGGTTCACCGCCGCCAACCTGCCGGGCACCGCCCGCTTCTTCTGGGAACTCGCCGTGGATGGGCACGGCCTTTCCGAGGCCGCCAAGGCCCGCCATGCTCGACCGAGGCCACCCCGGGCGGATGCCTCCGTCCAGCCCTGCGTGCCCTTGCCGCCCAACGCCTCCTATCCCAGTGGCCACAGCTTTCAGGCCTGGATGCGGGCCGAAGTGCTGGCTGACCTCTTCCCGGAGCATCAGAAGGCCCTGCGGGACCGCGCCCACCGCGCCGCCTGGGCCCGGATCCTGGGCGGCGTCCATTACCCCACCGACGACGTGGGCGGGCATCTGATCGCCCTGGCCTTCGTGGCAGAGCTCCGCAAACGGCCCGCCTACCAGGAGGCCTTGATCCGGTGCCGCAGGGAAATGGCGCGGTTCCGGTAGCTACTCACGCACCCAGTGGCAGGTGTAGCCGCCCGGGTTCTTGACCAGGTAGTCCTGGTGATAGGCCTCGGCTGAATGCCAGGGACCCGCGGGCACGATCTCGGTGACCACGGGCTTCTTCCAGAACCCGCTGGCCTCGACTTCGGCCTTCACCCGCTCTGCCACCTGCCGCTGAGTCTCGCTGTGGATGAAGATGGCGCTGCGGTACTGGCTGCCCACATCGTTGCCCTGGCGGTGCGCGGTGGTGGGATCGTGCATGCGGAAGAAGAAGCGCAGCAGGGCCTCGAAGCTGGTCTTCGCAGGGTCGAAGACGATGCGGATGGATTCGGCGTGGCCCGTGCGGCCGGTCTTCACGTCCTCGTAGCGAGGGTTGGGCGTGGTGCCGCCGGTGTAGCCCACCTCGGTCTCCAGCACGCCGGGCTGCTGGCGCAGCAGATCCTCCATGCCCCAGAAGCAGCCGCCCGCAAGGGTGGCGGTTTCGGTGGCGGCCTTCGTGGCAGGTGCCGGGCGGCCGAAGAGGGGCAGGTAGGCGCCCAGGCCCTCCTGCTCCAGATCCTCGACGGGGACGAAGCGCAGGCTGGCGCTGTTGATGCAGTAGCGCAGGCCGCCCTGGTCCTGGGGACCATCCTCGAACACATGGCCCAGGTGGCTGTCGGCCCCGGCGGACCGCACCTCGGTTCGGACCATGCCGTGGCTCAGGTCCCGCTGCTCCGCGATGCGGGTCTTGTCCAGGGGCCGGGTGAAGCTGGGCCAGCCGCAGCCGGAGTCGTACTTGTCCTTGGAGGAGAACAGGGGCTCACCGCTCACCACATCCAGGTAGAGACCGTCGCGCTTCTCGTTCCAGTAGGCGTTCTGGAAGGCGGGTTCGGTGCCGTTCTCCTGGGTCACGTGGAACTGCACGGGGGTGAGGCGCTGCTTCAGGTCGGTGGGCTTGGACATGGTCTGAACCTCGGAGGGCTTGGGAGATGCTTTCGGCAGGGCCATCGCGCCCGCCACGGCGGCCATCCCCGCGAGCAACGCCAGGAGTCCGATCGTGAAACGAGACATGCAGCCTCCGCCAGTGTTCCTGAGATGCGGCGGGCGCGAGATCCGTTCTCAGAGAAGGCCGAGGGCTTCCAGGTTCTGCTCCAGAGCCTCGGGGGTGGTGAAGGGGTGGGTTCGGAAATCCTGGGACTGGGCGGCTTCGATGTTAGCGGGCACATCATCGATGAAGAGGCACCGCTGCGCTTCCAGGCCATGGCGGTCCAGCAGGCGGCGGTAGAAGGCGGGCTCGGGCTTCACCAGACCCTCCTCGCCGCTCACCAGCATCCCCTTGAAGTGCTGGAAGAAACCAAAGCGGCTCCGGCACAGGGCCAGGGTTTCCGCGTGGAAGTTCGTGAGGGCGTAGAGGGGGACGCCTCGGGCGTGGAGGCGCTCCAGCAGGACCACCGTGCCTTCGAGGGCGCCGGGCACCATCTCCTCCCAGCGTTCCCGGTAGGCGCGGATGCGGGCGGCCTGGTCCGGGAAGCGGGCCGTCAGCAGGGCGATGCCCGCCTCCCAGGAACGGCCCCGGTCCTGATCCAGGTTCCAGGCTGGGCTGCAGACCTCCGACAGGAACCAGCGGCGCTCCGCCGGATCCGGGATGAGCTGGCGGTAGAGCAGCTCGGGGTCCCAGCGGATCAGCACCCCGCCCAGATCGAAGACGACGGCATCCAACATCTCAGGCCTCCCGCCGGAACACCCAGGTGTCGGGGGCCGAGGCTCCGGGCTGGAACTGGTAACCCTCATCGGTGAAGGCCTTCAGGCCTTCGGGATCCTCCAACCTGTTCCGCAGGACGAAGCGGGCCATGAGGCCCCGGGCCCGCTTGGCGTGGAAGCTCACCACACGGCCGTTGGCCTCCTGGAAGGCGCAGGTGAGCCAGCGGGCGGGCAGGGCCTCGGGCCGCAGGGCCCGGGTGAACTCCTGGGAGGCCAGGTTCAGCACCACCTGGCGGCCCCGGAGATCCTCGGCCAGGGCCGCCGTGAGGCGCGGCTCCCAGAAGGCGTAGAGATCCTTGGCGCCGGGCGTGGCCAGGCGGGCGGCCATCTCCAGGCGGTAGGGCCGCAGGGCATCGAAGGGGCGCAGCAGGCCGTAGAGTCCCGAGAGGATGCGCAGGCGGTCCTGGGCGAAGGCCAGGGCTTCCGGTGCGAGGCTCCGGGCCTCCAGTCCGGTGTAGGCTTCCCCGGCGTAGGCGAAGAGGGCAGGGCGCTCCGGGGCCCGGTCCCAGTCCGCCAACTGGGCCAGGGTGCGCTCCGTGAGGGCGTCCGAGAGATGCATCAGCTTCGCCAGGCGGGGCGGCCCCAGCCTGCGCAGGGCCTCCACCAGGCGGTCCGCCTCGGCCTGGAAGCGGGGGCGGGTGGCCGGAACCGGGGGGCAGGGGCTCTGGAAGTTCTGGGTCTTGGCGGGGGCGAGGAGCAGCAGCATGGCTTCATCTTCGGATGCCCCGAAGCCCCGTGGTAGCGTGGCCCCACCCATTCTGGAGACCGCCATGCCCGAGGCCGTGCCCAAGCCATCGCCCCTGCGGGAGATCGTCCAGCCCTTCATCGATCTCGTGCATGCGCCCCGGGCCCTGTGGGCCGTGAACCTCTCCAGCCTCGTGGAGGGCTTCGTCTACTTCGGGATGCTCGCCAACCTCACCTTCTACTTCAACGAGTACGGGCGGCTGGCGGACCAGCCCACGGGCTGGATGGTGGGCCTGCTCACGGCGGGCATCACCATCTGCATGCTCTTCTTCGGCGGGCGGGCCGACACCTGGGGCGTGCGGCGCACCTTCGCGGTGTCCATCCTGCTGATGCTTGCGGGCCGGTCCCTCCTGGCCCTGGCGCCGGGGCTCGGGCTGGCCAGCGGTGGCCTCCTCACGCCCTTCAACGGTGTGGCCGCCGGGGCCATCCTGCTCATCGTGCTGGGCTACGGCATGTACTACCCCGCCACCTACGCGGCGGTGCGGCAGTTCACAACCCCGGCCACCGCCAGCATGGGCTTCGCGATGCTCTACGCCGTGATGAATCTGGGCGGCTGGCTGCCCACCTTCATGGCCCCCGTGCGCCAGCACTACGGCATCAGTGGCGCCTATGGGGTGTATGTGGCCGCCAGCGCCCTGGGGCTGCTGGCGCTGTTCGCGCTGCTCACCCGCGCCACGGCGGAGAAGGCCGCGGCGGCCGCCCGGGAGGCGAAAGCCGCCGAAGCTCCCGCGGAGCCGACCGATGCGCCCGGCTCGCCCGAGGCGCTGCCCGAAGGCCGCTGGTTGCGCATCCTCCACTGGGTGCGCAACCACCCGCTGGCGGATGCGAAGTTCGCCAGCTTCATCTTCTGCCTCATCCCCGTGCAGACCCTCTTCGCCTACAACTACTTCATCCTGCCGCCCTACGTGAAACGGGCCTTCGAAGGCACCTGGATCGGGGACCACTACGAGGTGGCCACCCAGTTCAACTCGCTGCTCATCTTCATCCTCTGCCCCATC
>MWBB01000017.1 GCA_002068835.1 Acidobacteria bacterium ADurb.Bin340
GGGGGAGGACCGTCGAACAGGAAGAGATCCCGCTTCAGGTTGGCCTTGGAAGGCAGCTCGCCGGCCAAGCCCAGCTTGGCCAGGGCCGCGAACCGTTCCAGGGCCTGGCGCTGGCGGTCCGGGAGTGTGGTGGCGGCCGTGGGCCGGGCGGCGGTTTTGCGGGGCCGCTTGGAGGAGCTTGAGGTCAACGTCCACACCATGAAGGCCAAGGCGCCCAGGAAGGCCAGGAGGCCGATCTGGGTCCGGCGGTCGGTGCGGAGTTCCTGCAGTCGGGCTGCAAGGCCGGTGGTCTGGGCCGGGCGGCTCATGCAGCCTCCTCGGCGAGGATCTTTCCGGTGCGGCGGAAGGCCCGCAGCCCCACGGTCAGGCGGGCTCCTTCCGGGGTCTCCTCCAGCTTGGCGGAGTTGAGGCCGAAGGGCAGGGGACTGGCCTCCAGGTCGAGCATGAAGGGCTTCAGGCTGGGGTAGAGCCCCACCACGGCGAATTCCACATCGAGGGCTTCCAGGTCGGTGCCCTTGGTTCCTTCGCGGCTGGGCTGGCCGTATTTCACGGCCTGGAGGCGCACGCCGTGCTTGGCGGCCAGGTCATGGAGGGTGCGGCTGAGGGCCCAGGTGAGGGTGCCGGTGCCCTCCTGGGGCAGGCCCGCCAGAACCGTGTCCATGCGGGCGCGGGCTTCCCGGATGCGGTCCGAGAGCTGCTGCAGGGCGGCCAGTTCCCGGGCCTGGTGGTCCCGCTCCTCGGCGGCCTGGCGGGCAGCCCGTTCCTGCCGACTGCGCTTGCCCGAGGCATCGGGAAGCAGGAAGAGCAGGGTGGCGGCGGCGGCCAGCAGGAGGATTCCTCCGGCGCCGGCCCGCAGGGCGCTGCTTCGAAGGGGGCTGCTCATGGGCGTGCCTCTGGACGGATGCGCGGGGTCCGCGGCCGGTCCGATCTCGGTTTCAGGGCTTCCGGGCGAGGATTCCCCGCTTTGCGGAGCGCTGCCCTCGAAGGCTCCCCCTTGGTTTCGGAGGCGCTTTCGGCGTCCCGGCGCAGCAGGGGCTTGGTGGCGGTGGCCGCGGCAGGTTGCGGGGGCGGGGCTGAGGGGTTGCTGAGGGAAGGCTGGGGGGCGGGCGCGCTGGGCTTCGTCTCGAGGACGGGTTTCAGCGGAGCCGCAGCCGCGGCCGACGGGGCCGACGAGGTCGGTCGGGCGGGTGAGCTCTCCTGGAAGGGAGGCGGATCGGGTCGCAGCGGCAGGGTGCCTTCGAACTCCACGCCCCCGCCCGGGCGTTCGGCTTCCCGTTCCAGTTGGAGGGTTTCGAAGTAGGGGCTGGTCGCCAGGGTTTCCACGAACTTCGCCTGGGCGGCCCGGCTGCGGCCTTCGCCCTTGAGCTTCAGCTGGATCTGTCCGGTGGAGGTGCGGGTGCGATGGAGGGTCCGGATCCGCACGTCCTGGACCATGCAGGCTTCCAGTTCGGCGGCGATGCGGGACCAGGGGGCGCTGCGGGCCGAGAGGATCCGCTCGGCCAGACGCCAGCGGGGCGTTTCCGCCGCTACATCGATGGCCATGAGTTCCCGCTGGAGATCCCCCTGGCGGGTGCGGGCGGAAAGGGTCTGTCGGGAGAGGCCTTCGGCCCGGCGGCCCAGGCGGTCCGCCTGGAGGTAGGCGCGCCAGGTGAATCCGGCCGCGGCCAGGAGGGCAAGGATTCCGACCACCAGCAGGCCCCATCCGAGGGCGTGGTGCTGGCGGCGCCAGAAGGTGGGCGGGGGTGCCAGGTTGAGTTGAAGAACGGGGATGCCCATCACACACCCTCCTGGGTGGGGATGTCCGAGGGCAGGAGGTGGACCTCCAGGGCGCTCTTGACCCATGAGGACGCTCCCCAGATCCGGAGTTCCTGCGGAGAGCGGGATTCGCGCTGCAGGAAGGCTGCCGAGGGGGCCACCCGCTCGGCCATCCACTGCTCCGGGGTGGCCGGTTCGGCCCACTGCCGGAGCAGGGCCAGGGTCCGGCCCCAGGCGGCGAGGGTGCCGGTGAATCCGCCTTCGGGGTGGGGGCAGAGGGACAGCAGCAGGCCCGGGCGTTCCTGCTCCGGCGCCAGACGGTTGTAGACCCACAGCCACCGGGGCACGATGCGCTCCACGGGACGGCTGGCCCGGGCCCCGGCCGTGAGCCAGGCATCCCGGAGGGATTCGGGAAGGCCCGCGGCCAGCCAAGCGCCTTCCCCAAGTGCGATGGTCTGGACGGACTGGGGATCTTCGAGTCCCAGGGCCTGGGCATAGCGCCAGCGGAAGAAGGCATCCCTGGCTTCGGCGCCCGGGGGGAGGTCCGCCAGGTCCCGCAACAGCAGGGCGGGTGCCCAGAGGTCATCCACAACCCAGGCCGTGGGGCCCTGGGGGAGTTCTGCCAGGGCCTGGGCCAGCCGTTCGGGGGCGGGAAGCCCCTCCAGGGGCCTGACGCGCCCGCCAGCCACGATGCGGTGGGGCTCCAGGAACAACAGGGATGCGGGCTTGTTGGCGAAACTCAGGCCCATCAGGCGCGCCCTCCCCGCATCGCCCGCAGGCGCTCGTGGTGGTGCCGACAAGGAAGGGGTGTCACGGAAGCTCCGGTTTAAGGGGAAAATACCAGTCTATCGTCCTGAAGGGATGGTTCCCAAGAGTTGGGTTCCTTCACCCATGGTACGAACGGGAACCATGTTCCCGCAGGAGAACCGGTTGCGCCTCGTTGCCCTTGAACTGCATGGATTCAAATCCTTCGCCGACCCGCAGAAGCTGGTCTTCCCGGGCGGGATGACCGCCGTGGTGGGGCCCAACGGCTGCGGCAAGTCGAACATCTCGGATGCCCTGGCCTGGGTGCTGGGGGAGCAGCGGGCCACCCTGCTGCGGGGCTCGGAGATGTCGGATGTGATCTTCGCGGGCACCAGTTCCCGCAAGGCCATGGGCATGTCGGAGGTGAAGCTCACTCTGGAGATGCCCGATCCGGCCCTGCCCGGCGCCACCCGGGAAACGGTCATCTCCCGCCGCCTTTTCCGGGACAGCGGCGCGTCCTACCGCCTCAACGGGCGCGAGTGCCGCCTGAAGGACATCCAGGACCTGCTGCTGGATACGGGCATGGGCACCCGGGCCTACAGCTTCATCCAGCAGGGCCAGATCGACCTGATCCTCTCCAGCAAGCCCAAGGACCGACGTTCCCTGCTGGAGGAGGCCGCGGGCATCACCCGCTACAAGCTGCGCCGCCAGGAGGCGGAGCGGCGCCTGGAGGACACCCGGGCCAACCTCCAGCGCCTCGATGACATCCTCTTCGAACTGGGCAAGCAGCTGGACGGCCTCAAGCGCCAGGCCGCCCGCGCCCGGCGGGCCCAGGAGCTGGATGCATCCATCAAGGCCACCCAGCGCATCCTCCTCGCGGGCAAGGCCCTGGAGCTGGAGGCCGCCAAGGAGCGCATCGTTGAACACCTGGAGGGCCTGGAACGGCAGATCGCGGTGCTTACGGCCCAGGCCTCCGAGAAGGCCAGCGAGGTGGAGCACCAGCGCCAGATCCTCCACGACCTGGAGCGGTCCCAGGAGCGGCGTTCCCGCGAGCAGATGGCCCTGGAGCAGAATCTCTCGCTGCTGGAACAGGACCGGCTTTTCCAGGAGGAGCGCCAGAAGGAAGCCCGGGAGCAGCAGCGGGGTTTCCAGGGGCGATTGGAGGAATTGGCCCATCGTTCGGGGGATGCCACTGCCGAGGCGGAGCGCCTCCAGACCCGCCTCGCGGAGGCCGAAACAGCCCTGGCCCAGCGGGAAACGCTGGTTGCCGAAGGGGAACAGGCCGTGGCCCTGGCCCTGGGTGGCCTGCGTCATGTGGAAGGGGCGCTGCGGGATCTGCGCACCCGGCGGGCGGAGGCGGAGCGGGAGGCCTTGGCCCTGCAGCGTCAGCGGCAGGCCCTCCATCAGCAGGTGGCCCAGATGGAGGGCCGTCTGGAAGCCCTCAACCACGAGGAATCCGTTCGGGCTCCCCGCCTGGAGGCCCTGACCACGGAGGTCAAGCGACTGGGCCGGGAGCGTTCGGCATCCGAGGAGCGTCTGGAGGCCGTCGAAGAGGCGGTCCAGGTGCAGCAGCGCCTGCTGGGCGAGGCCCAGGAAGCTCACCGGACGGCGGGTACCTCCCTGAGGGAGCGGGAGGCTGAACTGGACCGGGCGGAACACCGCCTGCGGCAGGTGGCGGATGCCCTGCGCCAGGCATCCGGCGATGCCCGCGCCCAGGAAGCCCTCGCCTGGCTGCGGGCCCGGGGCGAGGAGCCTGCGGGGCTCGCCGAGGCCCTGACCGTTCAGCCGGACCTGCTGCCCTTCGTGGAACGGCTCCTGGGGCCCTGGCTCCAGACCCTGAGCTTGGGAACCGGCGCCCTGGACAGCCTGGCGGAGATGCCCGGCCAGGCCTGGATCCATGCGGGTTCCGGGGCGGAACGGCCCGAGCCTCCGAAGGGGTGCGAGCCCCTGGCGCCGGGCCTCACTTGGCGCTCCGGGAAGGTCCGGCCTCTGGAGGATCTGCTGGCCCGGGCCTACCGCTGCGCCGATGCGGATCTGGCGGGTCTGGCGGCCCAGCATCCCGACTTGGCGTTCGTCAGCCCCCGGCTGGTGCGTCTGCCCTTCGGGCCCATCCAGGTGGGTGCCGAGGCGCCCGCGGTGTCGCCCCTCAAGCTCCAGGCGGAGCGGGATGCGGCGAAGCAGGCCCGGGAGGCCCTGCTGGAGGAGGTCGAGGCCCTGGAACAGTACGCCAAGACGGCCCAGCAGCGCCACCAGGAGGCCGCCGAGCGGTTCCGGGAGATGGAGGAAGACCGCCTCCTGGCCCGGCGGGCCCAGGAGGACCTGCGGGGCCGGGAGGCGTCTGCCCAGGCGCAGCTCCGGGAGATCCACGAGGCCCAGGCTCGGGCCGATGAGGCCTGGGAGCGTCTGGAAGTCGAGATCGGTGGCCTCAGGGCCCAGCTCCGGGATCTGGAACGTCCCCAGGAGAATCCCGAGGTGGCCGAACTCACGGAGCGGATCCACGCCGAGGAAGCCCGGCTCCAGGAGGTCCAGGGCGCCCTGGAGCAGCATCGGGCCGCGCTGGTGGCCGCCACCCAGGTGCGGGCCGCAGCCTGGGCCGACCGGGACAGCCTCCAGCGCCAGGTGCTCCAGCTCCAACGGGGCGCCTTCGACCTGGAGGCGGAGAAGCGCCGCACGGAGGAGGATCTGGAAGCCGCCCGGGAGCGGGAGCGGGCCGCAGCCACCCGCATGGAGCAACTAGAAGCGGAGACTCAGACGGCTCTGGATGCCCGCCGGAAGCTGGCGGAGCAGCAGGCCGAGGCCTTGCCGGAGCTGGAACATGCCCTGGAGGCCCTGCGGGTGCTGGAACGGGGCGGCCGCGAACTCCAGCAGGCCCTGGAGAATGCACGCCAGCTCCACCAGGAGACCCTCCTTTCCGGGGCCCAGGTGCAGGGGAGCCTCGAAGCCCTGGCCAAGGAAGTGGAACTGGCCCTGGGCTTCCGGGTGCCGGACTTCCTCGCCTCCATCACCGAGGACGAGCGGGAAGCCTGGAACCAGGGCGAACTGGTGCACCAAACCCGCCTCTCGGAACTGCAGGGCAAGCGCCTGGATCTGGGCAGCGTGAACCCGCTCGCCATCCAGGAGTTGGAGGAGGCCGAATCCCGTCTGGGCTTCATGAACCAGCAGCGGGGCGATGTGATGGAGGCCATCGGCAATCTGGAGGCCACCATCCGCGAGATCAACACCACCAGCGAGGAGCGCTTCCGCGAAGCCTTCGACTACGTGAACGCCCGGTTCTCCGAAGTGTTCCGGGAGGTCTTCGGGGGCGGCAGCGCCCACCTTGCGCTGCAGGATCCCAAGGACCTGCTGGAGTGCGGCATCGAGATCACCGCCCAGCCTCCGGGCAAGACCGCCAAAGCCCTCACGCTGCTTTCCGGCGGCGAGAAGGCGCTCACGGCCATCTCGCTGCTCTTCGCGATCTTCGCCTTCAAGCCCAGCCCCTTCTGCGTGCTGGACGAGGTGGACGCGCCCCTGGACGAGGCCAACGTGGCCCGCTTCGCCAAGCTGGTGCAGCGGATGAAGCGGGATACGCAGTTCATCGTGATCACCCACCAGAAACCCACCATGGTGGCCGCCGATACGCTGTACGGCGTAACCATGGAAGAACAGGGCATTTCAAGGCTCGTGAGCGTCCAGCTCCGGGAAGCGGAACAGTTGGTGTGAGTCTCGATTGATCGTCACTGGATCGTCATGCGGGCATCCTCGGTCGAATCTGCCTGTCAATACGAAAGAAAAACAAAACATGTGGAAAAGTGCAGAGCCGGTTAAGTGGGCGACCTCTTACAAGGCTCTTTGTTTAAGTGTCTGAATAATATGATGCTTGTGATCATGCAGGATGCTGCCCGGAGCGGCGGGAAGTCGAAGTTCCGACAGGCTTTAGGGTGCTTCGCGAAGGGCAATCCGCGAGGTTTTCCGCAGACCCGCGGAGCCCATTCTGTGACAGGCTCGTAACACGAGGGTTGTCAGAGCCGTTCGCCCAGCACCCACCCCATCCCCAGGGCGCACAGTCCCAGGAGGGGGCTTCCGACCAGGTTCCAGAGGGCGGGGCGGATCTGGCCGCTGGTGAACAGACCCCAGCTTTCGAGTTGCCAGGTGCTGAAGGTGGTGAAGCCGCCCAGGAATCCCGTGGCCAGCAGCAGCTTCAGCTCAGGCTTCACGGGTACCGCCGAGGCCAGCCCTGCCAGCAGTCCCAGCAGGAAACTGCCGCCCAGGTTGGCCACCAGGGTTCCGAAGGGGAAGACACCTTCTGTCCAGCGGGTGGCCGCGGACTGGAGACCCCAGCGGGCCAGGGACCCGAGGCCGCCTCCCAGGAACACGAGCATCCAGCGCATCGGGAAAGATTACTCTGGAGCCATGGCCAAGCCCACGCCGACCTTCGAATGCACCGCCTGCGGCGCCCGCTACCCCCGCGCCATGGGGAAATGCGGGGCCTGCGGCGCCTTCGCCACCATCGAGGAAGTGAAGGGCAGCCTGCGGGCGGGGCTGGAACGCAGCCGCAGCGCCTATGGCTCCAGCGGCTACCAGGGCCCGGTGCCCCTCACGGAAGTGGAGATCAGCGAGACCCAGCGCGCCGCCACGGGGCTGGTGGAGCTGGACCGCGTGCTGGGGGGCGGCGTGGTGCCGGGCATGGTCGTGCTGCTGGGCGGCGAACCGGGCATCGGCAAGTCCACGCTGGTGCTCCAGTGGGCGGCCGCTGGGGGCGGAACGGTGCTCTACGCCAGCGGCGAGGAGAGCGAGCGGCAAATCAAGCTGCGGGCCCAGCGCCTCGGCGCCGAGAACCCGGACATCCACCTGTTCGCTGAGACTGATGTGCGGCGGATCCTGGAGGCGGCAGAGCGTCTCAAACCCTCGCTGCTGCTGGTGGATTCCATCCAGACCCTCTACGATCCCGAATTCGAATCCAGCGCGGGCAGCGTGGGCCAGGTGCGGGGCTGCGCGGCGCTGCTCACCCGCTGGGCCAAGGGCACCGGCACGCCCCTGGTGCTGGTGGGCCATGTCACCAAGGATGGCGGCCTAGCGGGCCCCAAGGTGCTGGAGCACCTCGTGGACACGGTGCTGGCCTTCGAGGGTGACCGTCACCACCACCACCGCCTGCTGCGGGCCCTCAAGAACCGCTTCGGCGCCGCCTTCGAACTGGGCGTCTTCGCCATGACCGAACGGGGCCTGGTGCCTGCCGAGGGCAACCCCTTCTTCCTGGAGGCGGAGCCGCGACCCGGCTGTGCCGCCACGGTGGTGCTGGGGGGAACCCGGCCCGTGGTGGTGGAGATCCAGGCGCTGGTGGCTTCGGCGGGCCTCGGCATTCCGCGCCGCACGGCCCTGGGCATCGATGGCCAGCGCCTGTCCATGCTCTGCGCCGTGGCCGAGCGGCGCGGCGGCGTGCAGCTCCATGACCGGGATGTGTATGTGAACGTGGCCGGTGGCCTGGAGGTGGAGGATCCCGCCGCGGACCTGGCCGTGGTGGCCGCCCTGCTGAGCAGCGCCACCGGACGCCTGCTGGCGGACAAGTGTCTGTTCCTGGGCGAGGTGGGCCTCACGGGGGAAGTCCGGCCCGTGGCCCAACTTCCCCTCCGCCTCCAGGAGGGCGCCCGCCTGGGCTTCGAGCGGGCCGTGGTGCCGCGCCTGGGTCTGGAGGCGGGGACCGCCCGCCTGGAACTCTTTCCCGAGCGCGGCGTAGACCGCCTGCGCGCCAAAGGCTGGCTGACCGCCCGGGCCGAAGCGAACGAAACGGACTAGAAAAGAAGGTTCACCACGGAGACACGGAGGGCACGGAGAAAAGATTAAAAAACATAAAAATAATTTTTTTAAGAGGTGATTTAAGTGTTTTTGCTTTTCTCGGTGTTCTCCGTGTCTCCGTGGTGCAATTTCAAAGGAAAAACATGAAATCCATGACTGCTTACGCCGAAGTGTTTCGTCCTCTGGCCCGGGGTCAGCTCCGGCTGGCGCTGCGCAGTGTGAACCACCGGGGGCTCGAGGTGTCCGTGCGGCTGCATCCGGCCCTGCTGCCCTTGGAACAGGCCATTCGCGCCGCCATCCGGGCCCGTGCCCAGCGGGGCAAGCTGGACCTCCAGATCGAGGTTCAGGACGAGCCCGACCTGGAGCCGCGTCTGAACTCCGCCCTGCTGCGGGGCGTGGCCAAGGCCTGGAAGGCCGAGGCCGAGTGGCTGGACCTGCCGCCCCTGACGGCCGAGGCATTCTTCCGCCTGCCGGGCGCCTGGATGCCCGTGGAGGGCGGCCTGGCGGAGCGCCTCGAATCGGAGGTGCTGGCGGGCCTCCATGAGCTGCTGGACCGCTGGAACGAAGCCCGTGAGGCGGAGGGAAACCGTCTGGAGCCGTTCTTCACCGAATCCGCCGCGGGCTTCGCTGCCCTGAAGGCCACCCTCCAGGTGGAGGCCGAGGCCCAGGCCGCGGAGCTGCCGGGCCTGCTGAAGGCGCGGCTGGACCAGGTGCTGCTGGATGCGGGGCTCCAGGGGCAGCTCCCGGCCGAGCGGATCGCTGCGGAGGCTGGGCTGTGGGCCGAGCGCCAGGATGTGCGGGAGGAACTGGTGCGGATCCAGGCCCACCTCGACGATTTTCGTGCCCGGCTGAGGAAAGGTCAGATGGGGGGCAAGGCCCTGGATGTGTGGTGTCAGGAAATGCTTCGCGAATTCAATACTTGCGGCTCAAAGTGCAAGCGGCTTGCCATGACCCGGGCCGTCATGGAGGCCAAGGGGCTGCTTGAGCAGGTGCGGGAACAGGGCGCCAATCTGGAATGACAGGAAGAGACACGAAGGGCGGCGGAAATGATCCGCCGCCCTTCGTGTCTCTTCCTGCGGCCTACTCGGATTTGAGGGAGCGCTGCATCAGCCGCGCAACCGCTTCCTTCGGATCGGCGCCCTCCAGCAGGCGGGCCACTTCCCGGGTGATAGGGAGATCCACCCCTGTGGCTGCGGCCAGGGCCAGGGCCGCCTGGGTGGTGAAGACGCCCTCGACCACCTGTTCGCCCAGGCTGGCGGTGGCCTGGGCGGGGCTGAGGCCCCGGCCGATCATTTCGCCGAACCGCCGGTTGCGGCTCTGGGGGCCCGTGGTGGTGAGCAGCAGGTCCCCCATGCCGGCCAGCCCCATGACCGTTTCCGGTTTCCCGCCGAGGCGTTCCACCAGGCGGGCCATTTCCGCCAGCCCTCGGGTGACCAGGGCCGCCCGGGCATTGTTCCCCAGGCCCAGAGCCTCCTGGAGGCCCGCAGCGATGGAGAGGACGTTCTTGAGGGCTCCGCAGAGTTCAGCTCCGGCCACGTCCCGGCTCAGGTACAGCCTCAGGCGTGGCGTGGCCAGAAGCGCCTGGAGCTGCCGGGCCCGGGGTTCCTCGATGGCCTCGGGCAGGGCCAGCACCACCGCAGCGGGCAGATCGATGGCCACTTCATCCGCGAAGGAGGGGCCGGAAAGGACGCCGATCGGGATGCCCAGAATCGGTCCCAGGGCCTCGGACAGGCGCCGGTGGCCCTCCTGGAGGATGCCCTTGCTGACATGGATCATTAATTCCGGGCGGGTTGTCGCGGTGTCTGCAAGGCGTCGCCAGACCTCGGGGCTCACCTGGGTGGGCAGGGCGCTGATCCAGATGGGAGCCTGGAAGGCCAGGGCGGGGTCTGCGACCGGGGTGACGGTCAGGGGAAGCTCCGCTCCGGGCAGGCGCGGGTGTTGGCGGGTTTCGGCCAGTTCGCGCACGGCCTCGGCGGGATGGCCCCACAGGGCGACGCGGGCGCCCTGGCGTCCCCAGGCCATGGCCAGGGCCGTGCCCCAGGCCCCGCTTCCAAAAACCGCCAGATCAGGGTGGCTAGACATGGGGGGTCTCCCTGGGCTTGGCGCCGCCCCACAGCTTGTTCTCCCGGCCCTGGATCAGGCGTTGGATGTTGGGCGCATGTTTGCGCACCACCAGGAGGGCCAGGAGCACCCAGGCAAGCACGAGGTAGCGGGCATTGGTTTCGGGCAGGTAGAGCAGCCCCGAGAAGCGTTTGCCGAAAAGGCCGAGGGCCGAAGGCACCAGCACCAGGGCCGCCACGATGCTGCCCAGGCTCACATAGCGGAAGATCGCAACCAGCAGCAGGAAGGCCCCCAGGCTGGGGAGGACCAGCAGGGGATGGTAGGCCAGGCAGGCGCCCAGGGCCGTGGCCACCCCCTTGCCGCCCTCGAAGCGCAGCCAGGGGGTGTACATGTGGCCCACCACCGCCGCCAGCACCACCCAGGCCAGGGCCACATAGCCCAGGCCGCCCAGCTTGGCCGCCAGGAATACGGGGATGAAGCCCTTGGCGGCATCCAGCGCCAGCGTGGCGATGCCCAGCCCTTTGCCGCCGGCCCGCATGACGTTGGTGGCGCCGATGTTGCCGGAACCCTGCTGGCGGACATCCCCTTTCCCCGCCAGCTTCACGAGGATCAGGCCGAAGGGGATGCTTCCCGCCAGGAAGGCCCCCAGACACCAGAGCAGGAAGGGCAGGAAGGGCTTGAAGTCGAGAGTGCTCATGCCAGCACTTTAACAGCCGCTCGCGGCCTCCAGGCGCCGCCGAAGGGCGTCCAGGGCCAGCAGGGAGGTGCGGGACTGCACATCGGCACGGTGTCCGGGAAAGACGTTCGGGTGGGCCGAGGCGCCCTCGGGGCCTGCCACCGCCATCCAGGCGGTTCCCACGGGCGCGGAGCCGCCCGGGTCCTCCCCGGGTCCGGCATTGCCCACAACGGCGAGGCCCCAGGTGGAACCGAGGCGGTCCCTGATGCCTTCCGCCAGGGCCAGGGCTGTGGCTTCGGAAACGGTGCCGTGGGATGCGAGCACCGCGGGCGGCAGCGCCGCAAGGCGCAGCTTGGCTTCGGGGCTGTACACCACGGCTCCTCCGACGAAGCTCCGGCTGGCTCCCGGAATCTCCGTGAGCAGGGCGCCGATGCGGCCACCGGTCATGCTCTCCGCCAGGGCCAGGGTCTCGTTGCGGGCAGCCAGCAGGTCGAGCACCCGGCTGGCCACCGTGCCCGGCCCCCGCACCACCAGGTCCGCCCCCAGGATCGGGACAAGGTCCTGCGCAGCGGCTTCCAGCAGGAGGGGATCGGGATGGCGGGCCACCAGCTCCACCTGACCCAGGCTGGCGAGGATGGTCCAGTCCAGGTGCCCGTGCTGCTGGCGGATGGCTTCCGTCCGCTGTTCCAGCAGGCTTTCGCCAACCCCGGCTACCAGCAGGCGAAGGGTGTGGGTGGGCCGGTGGGTTCGGGCCTTCAGCCACGGCTCCACCTGGGTTTCCCAGAGGGATTTGAACTCCCGCGGTACGCCCGGCAGCATCACGACGGTGCTGCCTTCATGGCCCGGGGGATCGGCCCAGAGCAGGCCAGGGGCCGTTCCCACGGGATTCCGAAGCACCCGGGCCCCCTTGGGCACCAATGCCTGCTTGAGGTTCCGGGGGGGCATCGGGCGGCCTCGGCCCAGGAAGAAGCCCTCGATGTCCTTCCGCACCTGGCCATCTTCCAGAAGCGGCACGCCCAGGTGCTCCGCCCAGATCTCCTTGGTCAGATCATCGAAGGTCGGGCCCAGGCCCCCGCTGGTGATGATGAGTTCCGAGCGTTCGAGGGCCTCTCCGAAGGCCCGGCGAAGATCCTCCGGGTCGTCTCCGAGGCAGGTCTTGCGGTGGAAGGCCAGCCCCAGGTCCGCCAGCCGCTGCGCCAGCCAGACGCTGTTCGTGTCCACGCGGTCGGTGGTGAGCAGTTCCGTTCCGATGGCCAGGATCTCGGTTCGCATGTCCTGAGCCTACAGGAAGGGGGCGCCGATGCGCCCCCTTCCTGCCTGGAGAGCTTCCCGCCTCAGTGCTGTTCGAGGGCCTTCTTGCGGGCTTCGACGATCTTCTCGGCGTCGCGGCCTTCCAGTTCCTGCAGGTGGTCGAACTGCCAGGTGAAGAAGCCCACGCCCATGGTCTGGGAGCGGATTTCGATGATCAGATCGTTCATCTCGCTCTGGGGCAGGTAGCCGTCGACCACATCCCAGCCCTGCCAGCCGGGCTTGGCGTCGAAGCCCAGGATCTGGCCGGCGCGGTGGCCTGTGACGAGCCGCTGGGCCTTGGAGGTGTGCTCGCTGGGGACGCTGATCTGGATCTTGAGGATGGGTTCCAGCAGGGTCGGGCTGCACTTCATCAGGCCTTCCTGCATGCCGATGCGGGCCGCAGTCTTGAATGCCATGTCGGAGCTGTCCACATCGTGGTAGCTGCCGAAGAACAGCTCCACGGAGGCATCCACCACGGGGAAGCCCAGGGGGCCCTGCTTGCAGTAGTCCCGGACGCCCTCTTCCACGGCGGGAATGTAGTTGCGGGGCACCACGCCGCCCACGATGGAATCGATGAACTCGATGCCCGCGCCCCGGGGCAGGGCCTTGATGCGGAAGTGGACATCGCCGTACTGGCCGTGGCCGCCCGTCTGGCGCTTGTGCTTGCCCTGGATCTCGCAGCTCTTCTTGATGGTTTCGCGGTAGGGCACCAGGGGCTTCTCGGAGGTGACCTCCACGTTGTACTTGCTCTTCAGCCGGGCAACCGCGTTCTTGAGGTGGATCTCGCCCTGGCCCCAGAGCACCCGTTCCTGGGTTTCCACGTTCTGCTCGAGGTGGAAGGAAAGGTCCTCTTCCAGGAGCTTGGCGAGGGCGCTGGAGAGCTTCACTTCCTCGCCGCTCTTGGCCGCCTTGAGGGAGATGGGCATCACGGGCTGGGGCTGTTCCGGCCAGGCCAGCGCCAGCGGCGAAGCATCCAGGGTGAGGACCTCGCCGGTCTTGATGGGATCCATGCGGCCCAGGGCCACGATCTCGCCGGCCACGGCCTTGGCGATCTTGTCCTGCTTCTGGCCCAGGAGCTTGTTCATGCCGGAAACACGGACCCCCGCCAGGGTGGCTCCATCGGCGATGTGTCCCCGCCAGACGCGCACATAGTTCTGCTTGCCGATGTGCTGGGCATGCACGGTCTTCCAGACCTGGGCCAGCACTTCGCCGCCCTCGGCGGGGATTTCGTTGCGGGCTGCGGTGGCGGTGTACTCCGGGGCTTCGTGGCGGAGCAGTTTCAGGAGCCGGAGCATGCCGCCATCCTTTTCGGCGCTGCCCACGAGGACCGGAACGATCTGGTTGGTCTGGAAACCCATGGCCAGGGTCTCGTAGATCTTCTCCAGGCTGGGAAGCTCCTCCAGCAGCAGCTTCTCCATCAGGACATCATCCAGGCCGCAGACGGCCTCCAGCATCTCCTGGCGGGCCAGGGTCACCTCGTCCTTCAGGTTGGCCGGGATGTCCACACGGCTGTCCTCGTGGCCCTGGTTGAAATGGAAGGCGCGCTCGAGGACGAGGTCCACGTAGCCCTTGAGGTGATCGCCCTCGTTGATGGGGTATTCCCGCAGGACCAGCGGCACTCCCGACCAGGTCTGGAGGGCTTCGAGGGTGGGACGGAGGTTGGCGGCGGTGTTGGCGCCATCCATCTTGTTGACGAAGACCAGGTGGGGGATCTTGCGGGCCTGGAGGAAATTCAGCACAGGGGCGGCCATCATGGCGCGGGTGGGATCCGGCTCCACCACCACGATGGCGGCATCGCAGACCATGAGCGGACCCGTGACTTCCTGCTGGAATTCCACGGAGCCGGGGCAGTCCATGAAGGTCCAGGACTCGTCCATGTAGGTGACGGTGGCCACCGACGTGTCCAGGCTCATCTGCCGCTGGCGGGCTTCAGGGCTGCAGTCTCCGAGGGTGTTCCCCTCCCGCACGGAGCCTTTGCGGGAGAGGGCGCCGCAGGCGAAGGCGAGGCCCTCCAGAACGGAGGTCTTGCCGGACATGAAGGGGCCGACGATGGCGGCAGCACGGGGGGCGGAAGGATTCTTGGGCACGGATGCGCTCCTTGCGTGAAAGCTGTTCAACTCGAAAGAGACGATTCCTTCACGCCAGTGTTCCCACGCGTACGCCTTCTGGCAACCCCAATCGGCTATTCGGCCCGGGAGGTCAGGGGGATGGCCTCGGGCTCCTGGAATCGAGTCGCGAGGAAAGCATCGAGTGCTTTGATCCCTTCGAAAAGCCGCGTTGCGCCGGCCTCCAGGAGTTCCTCGCGGGTGCCGACTCCCCAGAGGGCGCCCAGGGGCATGAGACCCCCGCTTCGGGCCATGAGCATGTCGGTGCCGCGGTCTCCGATGAGGAGACCTTCCGTCGCGGGCGGAGCGGCAGGGGGGAAATGGGCCTGGACCGCTTCGAAGCAGAGGTGGAGGTCCCAGTGGTGCAGGAGACGGCGCGCGAAGGGTGCGGGCATTTCGGAGGCCAGGAACAGGCGGTGTCCCTGGCGGGCCAGACGCCCCAGCAGCAGCGGCACGCCGTCCTGGAGGCGGTGGAGATACAGTCCCTCCTCGCGGAAGGTTTCCGTGAAACGGTCCAGGACGACCTTCAGGCGTTCGGCCTCCGCAGGCCCCAGGCGCTCCGCGAAGAAGTCCCGGATGCCGGATTCCGTCGAGGGGATTTCTTCGGATTCGCTGGGGGGATTCAGGCCCTCTGCACGACAGGTCGCCCGGAGGCTGTGGAGCACAGCCGGAACGGAGTCCGCCAGCGTGCCTTCCAGATCGAACACGATCACAGCCATGGCGTGCCTCTGTGGCGGAGGGGACCAGCCTGGGCCCCGAGGGGCCTGATGTCAGTGCCGGTAGGCCTTGATGCACTGCTCGATCATGGCGTGGGCCTCTTCGCGGCTGGCCCATCCCTCGCTCTGGACATCCTTGGCTTCCAGGTTCTTGTAGGTGAGGAAGAAATGCTCGATCTCCCGCAGCATGTGCGGCCCGAGATCCTTCAGTTCCTGGATGTGGGCGTGGGTGGGATCGTTGACCGCCACGCTCATGATCTTGTCGTCCTGCCCCTTGTCATCGCGCATGCGGAGCATTCCGATGGGGCGTGCTTCCACCAGCACGCCAGGGTAGGTGGCGCCCTGGATGAGCACGAGAATGTCCAGGGGATCGCCATCGTCGGCCAGGGTGTGGGGAATGTAGCCGTATTCAGCGGGGTAGTGGATGGGGGAGGAGAGGACCCGGTCCACTTTCACCAGGTTGGTCACGTGGTCGATCTCGTACTTGATCCGTGACCCGAAGGGGATCTCGATGACGGCATTGACAAGAGTCGGCGCCAGCTTGCCGGGCCCGATCATGTGAAGGGACATTCAGCCTCCCGCTTGAAGGTTCATTCTGGCATGGCGCGCTGCTTCAGCCCTTGCCGCCCACCAGGATCTGCCGCAGCACGGCCCGCACATCCTCGTGGGGCTCGCTGTCCATGGCCAGGGCGATGGTTTCCCGGGCTTCCCGGGTATTGATGGCCGCCAGGGAACGGGCTGCGGCGAGGCGCATGGCCGTGCTCTCCCGGCCCCCGATGAGTCCCTTCTTGCGGAACAGTTCGGCCAGCGTGGGCAGGGCGGATTCGGCCCCGATGAGGCCCAGCACTTCCACGGCCCGCAGACGGAGACGCTGGACATCCTCGGAGGCGCCCTTGGCGGTATGGAGCAGTTCGCCGATGCCGGGGACACTCTCGGGCGCACGGAGTTCCCCCAGGACCGACAGGATCTCGAGCTGCAGCCCCAGAGGCGCCTTGGGCAGGATTTCCATCAGCAGGGTGGCGGCGGATTCGGGCACCGCGAGGGCTGCGACGGCCCGCATGGCAGCCCGCTGAACCGTGATGTCCCGGTGTTCCAGGGCCAGGCTCACATCCGGCAGGGCGGAGGGATGGCCGATGTCCCGGAGCAGCTCGAGGGCGGCCACCACGTGCGTGGCCTGAGGGGAACTGAGCGCCTCCCGCAGAGGAGGAACGGCGTTCCGGCCGATGGCCCGGAGGGCTTCCTGAAGGCGGGTGCGACGATCCGCCTGGGGCTCGCTTTCCAGGGCGTTCACCAGGAACTGGGCCGCAGGGCGTCCCAGCAGGGCGAGGAGCGAGTGGAGCTCCCGGGAGGACATCTGGGCCGGATGGTGGAGCAGTTCCAGCAGGGCTCCCATGTTGGTGGGACTGGCCACCCGGAACAGCAGATCGCGGATGGTCTGGGCCTTCCAGTCCGGGACATCCGTTCGGGCCAGGGCCAGTTCGCCCAGGGAAAGCATTTCCCGGTAGACCGATTCGAAACGCGCATTCCGGAGCCAGTGGCCCAGGATGGCTTCCAGGCTGTGGCAGCTCCATTCGGTGGCCTGGGGATCGTTTTCGTGGACCAGGTGCTCATGCAGGGCTTGGTAGAGGCCCTGCTCGGCTTCGGCTCCCAGGCCCGGGGATTCGAGGCACTCGGCAAGATCGGCGACGATCTCGGCCGCGTGGCGTCGGCGCCGGAGTTCCGGGCTGGCGAAGCCGCCTTCAAGCTGGTGGAGCAGATCCTTCAGCCCTTCGTCGCGCTTGCCCCTCAGCAGCTGGCGCAGCAGGATGGCCACCTGGTGGGCATCCAGCTCGAAGACGCCGCGGTCCATCAGGCTCATGTGCAGCTTGGTGTCCGTGCCGTGGCATTCCCACAGGATGGCGTCCTTGAGGGCGTCCACGTCCTGGATGGTCCATCCTTCGAACTGCAGCCGTCCCCGGATGGCTTCCAGGGAGAGTTCCCGATCCTTCACGCAATGGAGGAAGGCCGCCACCAGAAGCGCCAGGGTGAAGCGCGAGGGGTTCAGGCGCAGGTGCGCATCGGCCACGGCCTGGGCCAGCAGTTCGGGGCCCAGGTAGTCGAGGGCGCGGCGCAGGGCCTGTTCCTCGCTGGGGAAGGCGGGCAGGCCCAGGAGGATGCACCCCTGGCTGAGGGCATCCAGTCCGTTGAGGGCCTTGCGCAGGGCATCCCGGAGGGTCAGGGGATCCACCCGCCCCAGGTGCAGCTGGAGGCCCGTGCCCTGGACCGAGGTGAAATCCGGCACCAGGAAGCCGCATTCCGAGAGAACCTCCCGCTGTTCACTGGGCCAGGGGGAATCCACGGAAGGACGGGGCGGGGTGGCGGTCATCCCCCCCGGGGTGCGCTGGCGTGGGCAGCGCATCCTCGGGTTCGGGAGCTGGGGCAGGGCGTAGCGCTGGCGCGGGATTCGGCTGAACGGCGGGCGGCGGGCTCGAAGGTGCAGCCGACAGGGCTTCCTGGGTTCCGAACATGCGGTCCCAGTCCAGTTCCAGCGGGGGAATTCCGTTGTGCCCGGGTTGAGAGGCCGGAGCGGGCGGGGCCGTCTGGGCTGCCGGGACTTCCGGCAGGATCACCCGGACATTGCCGCCCGTCGGGAAGAGGGCTCCGGGACCTCCCATCTCCTCCAGGCGGGCCGGCCGCAGGGCCAAGGCGAAGAACAGCAGCTGCAGATCGTCCGAATCCAGCCCAGCATGGAAGGCTAGGCCGGACCAGCCCCGTTCCTCCAGTTCCCGGGCGAGGGCCTGGGTGGCGTTGGGGGCTCCATCCAGCATCCGACCGCCGTGCCAGACCCGGCCTCGGCTGTGGGTGAGGATGATGGGACTCTCTTGGGCCAGCAGGGCCTTCAGGCAGAGCAGCGCCGCCTCCGCGCTCTGGACCGATTGGGGGTGGTCCTGGGCGTAGTGCGCCTGGGCCTTCAGGGCCCGGTGCAGCTGCTCCACGAGGGAGGTGAGGGATTTGGAATCGAGCATGACCAGGAAAATCCTACCCTGCCGACGGGAGTCTCAGATGCACTTTGGTTCCAACATTTTCCTGGCTTTCCAGGTGGATCAGTCCGCCGTGGGCCTGGAGAATCCTGTGGCTGACGGCCAAACCCAGGCCCGTTCCGCCGCCGAACGTGGAAAAAAACGGATCGAAAATGCGGCTCAGGGCTTCGGCGGGGATGCCCCGGCCGGTGTCGCTGAGGACGAGATGCCAGTGGGGTTTGCCATCCACCCGCTCCGCGCGCGCTTCCAGGGTCAGGGATGGGGCGGGGCCGTCTTCCATGGCCCGCTGGGCGTTCTGGAGCAGGTTGACGGCCACCTGCCGCAGCAATCCGGGATCGGCCATCCAGGTGGCCTGGTCCGGCACCCGGTTGATCCAGCCAATGCCCTCTGGAAGGTTGGCGGCCTGTCGGGCGTCCTCCCAGAAAGCATGCAGTGCCAGGGCTTCGGGTTTGGGAGCGAGATCGCGGCTGAAGGTCAGGGTGTTGCTCACCAGCACGTTCAAGCGCTGCACCCCCTCCTGGATGCGCTGAGCCAGCTCCAGTTGGGCCGGCTGCGGGGCCAGATCCTCCACCAGCATCCCGGCGAAGAGGCTGAGGCTGCCGAGGGGGTTGCGGATCTCGTGGGCCAGTTCCGCGGCCATAAGGCCCATGGCCTGGAGCCGTTCCTCCCGGTTGGCCTGCTGGGCCCGTAGGTGGGCCTCCGTGACATCCCGCAGGATGACGATCCGACCCTCCTGCGTGGGGCGCTGCTCCAGTTCGTAGTAGCGGTCCCGTCCATCCGGGCTGCGGAAGTGGCGGAGACCCGAAGGTGACCCCGCCTCCCAGGGGGCCGGGCCATCCAGGAAGGCTCCATCCAGTCCCTGGGGCCGATTCGTGAAGCGGGGACGGCCGTGCTCATCCAGCACCCAGAGCGCGAAGGGGACAGCCTGGATCACGGTTTCCAGTTCGTTCTGGAGGCGCCCGAGCTGCGCCTGGAGGGCCTCGTAGCGCTGCTGGAGCTGTTCGGAGGCCGCCGTGAAGGCCTCGAAGGCCTTCATCAGTTCCTGGGGCTGGGGCAGGGTGTCCACAGGTTCAGCGCCCCCGTTCCAGCAGGGCGCGGAACGTGTCCCGCTCCCCGCCCCGAGGTTCGTCGTCCGCGAACGCCTTGAGCATCTGCAGGGATTCAGGGCTGCCCAGGGCGACCAGCGAATGCGCCGCCGCGATGCGCAATTCGGAGGGCTCGCTCGTGGTGAAGATCCGCCCCTTGCGCTTCAGCACCTCGGCGAGGATCGGCAGGGCCGAAGCGTCTCCCAGCACCCCCAGGGTTTCCACGGCCTTGGTGCGCAGGCGCAGGGGCGCCTGGGCGTTCTGGGCCAGCTCGGCCAGCGCGGGCAGGGCCGAGGAATGGTGGACCTGGCCGAAGCCGAAGAGGATTTCCATCTGGGTTTCGGGGTCGGTGCGCGGCAGGAGGTTGGCCAGCGGCGGGATGGCGGCGGGGCCCCCCAGCTTCCACAGAGCCCTCACGGCCGCCCGACGGACCCGGCCATCGTTATGGGTGAGGGAACCCTTGATGGCCTCCAGCAGGCTGGCGTCGCCCAGCTCCGACAGAAGGTTCAGGGTGTTGCGTACCGCATACCAGGCGGGATTGGCCAGACCTTCCTTGAGGACCGGCACGGCGACGGATCCCAGGCCCCGGAGCAGGTCCATGAGCAGTCCGCGCCGCTTGCGATCCGGCTCCTCCGCCAGGAGTTCCGAAAGGTTGCGGGCCGCAGGCTCGCCCAGGGCTTCGAAGAACGGGAGGATCTCCTGGATCGGATTGGGCGCATCGCTGCGCTGGCAGGCGTCCACCACCTCCTTCAGGCTCGCAGGGGAGGCGAGATGGCTCCGGATGTCCTGCAGCGCCTCGCGTTTCCAGGTCTGGTTGGCTTCCAGGAAGGCGCAGAGGCCATCGAGATCCCGGAGGAGATCGAGGGTGAACCCGAGCTCGCCCCGCGCCACCAGACCTCCCAGGACCATGCCCAGGGCCTGCCGGCAGGTCTGATGGATGCCTGCGATGGACTCCCACCCGAAGTGGGCCACCAGGGCTTCGATGAGGGCCCCTTCGCCTTCCCGCGGGAGCCCCGGATCCCGGATCCAGGGAGCGATGCCTGCGGCGGTGGAGGCCGCGGGCGCACGGAGGGCCGGATCATCCAGCGTGAGCCGCCGCAGCACCTGGTCCAGCAGGTTCAGGAATGCTTCCGTGCGGCCCTGTTCGAGCAGTTCCCGAAGGAAGGCCAGCCGCTGTTCCAGCGTGAGGTTCCAGAGGGCATCCTCCTCCATGGCGCGGCGGAGCTTCTCCTCCAGGGTCTGACGGGCCCAGTCCATCTGTTCCAGCCACGCCTGGAGCCCCGCCGTTCCTTCCTTCAGGTGGGCGCCCAGGCCGGCGGGCCATTGGCTGGGATCCGAGGCCAGCAGGTGCGCCAGGGGGCCGAGGTTGGCGCGTTCTCCCGCTCCGAGGAGTGAGCCTGCGACCCGTCCCAGGATCTCCGGCGCCAGCATCCGGATCGCCATGCCCAGGCTGGCAGGGCGGGCCGGAGCCTGGTCGAGGCTGGCGAGGAAGGCCAGCTGATCGTCACCCGGCAGGGTGGTCAGGGCCGAGCGCAGGGGTTCCACCTGGGTGGGGGTGGGCGGCGCATCGCTCCACCCCAGTCCCAGGGCCACGGGGGCCAGGAACCCCAGGTCCGGGGTCAGTCCCTGCCGTTCCCGCAGCAGCGCCTCGAGAGCCTCCTGCCAGCGCTGGATCTCGCTCACCGTGGGTGGTTCCGCCTGAGGGGCTGGATCCGGATCATTCCCGGTGTCGCCGTCCCGCACCTCCCGGTACTGGGTCTGGCTCAGGCTGATGTGCTGCAGCCCCAGGCCCGCCATCACCTGGGCGATGCCGCCCTGTTCCTCGAGCCGGGAAGGCTTGAGGATGAGCAGCCGCAGCATGGCCAGCAGCTCATCCGCCTGCACGCCCCGCTGGATGACGAAACCAGAGATCTGCCGCTCGGAAAGCTGGCGCTGGAGGGCCGTCAGGTGAAGCGTGTTGGCTTCGACCGGGGCGCCATCCACGAAAAGGCGTCCCGCGGAGGTGGCCAGATGCAGATGGGGTTGTCGGCCCAGCCACGCCTCCACCTGGGATCCCAGGGTCTGGAGGGCCTCCTGGCTGCGCGGGTGCGCCTCGGTGTACATCGTCAGGGCCTTCAGGGCCATCTGGAGGGTCTGGGCCAGGGCCGCAAGGTCGCTCATGGGAGGGCCTCCTCCATGGGATTGGCCCACTCCCGACGGAGTTGGCCGTAGTGCAGTTTCAGGAAGGCGAGGCGGCGCCGGGCCTCCTCCTGGGCGGGGGGCGTGTTCATGCTGGCCGTGATGCCTTCGGCCAGGCCGATCCAGCGCTCTCCCCGGGCGAGGATGCCCGCGGTATCCACCGGCTGGAAGGCACCGCTGATGCAGGAAAAATGCGCCAGGCTGGCGGCGCCCAGCTTGCTCAGCTTGTCCGCATCCCAGAGGCAGGCGGTTTCCAGAGGTTCCAGGCGATGGCTGAGGCTGAGTCCGACGTGGTGGAGGATGGCGTGGCGAACCGCGCCCCGTTTGCTTTCCGGGAAATCCGTTCCTTCGAGGACATCCGGAAGGGCCTCGGCTGCATCCCGCGCATGGGTATCCTTGCCGCCCGGATCCCCGAGGCGCTTGCAGAGGTCGTGGAGCCAGGCGGCGCATTCCACCACCTCGGGATCCGCGCCCACCTGGGGGCACAGCCACCGGGCCAGGCGCACCACCGCCTGTGTGTGCTCGAAGCGGTAGTCGAAGGGGGGCTCGGGTCCCTCGGGGCCTTCATGGGCCCGGCCCCAGAAGCGGAGGGCATCGGCGCGGCTGCGTTCGCGGAGTGTGGCCTCGCAGGCTTGCTGCCACGGTTTCAGCCCCGCTGGAACCAACGCATCCTCCTGGAAAGCCTCATTGTAAAGCAGGGCAGGCAAGACGATCCCTTCCAAGTCCGCCTGTCCGGGATTTGAAGCTTGAGCCTGCGCGGGCGCCTGCCATCCTGGTGCCCCGCCCGGAGGCCCCATGCCGGATCCCTTCGACCCCGCTTCCCTTGAGGGAACCCCGGTCTTTCCGGAGGCTGCGAGGCTCCTTTCGGCCTTTCCGGACATCCATCCCCTCCGGTTCCGGGATGGCGAGCCGCTGGTCCGGGAAGGAGAGACTTCGCGGGAGATCTTTCTCGCGCTGCGGGGGGCTCTGGTGGTGGAACAGGGCGGCGGGGCTGCCGCCGGTCCCCTGGCGCTCATCACCTGCGGACCGGAAGCGCCTGTGGTCGTGGGGGAGATGGCCTACCTCGGCTCCTTCCCGCGGACCGCCACGGTGCGCAGTTCCGGGGCCACCCTGGTCCTTCGCATGGAACCGGCCCATCTGGATGCCGTCCTGGAGGGGTACCCGGCACTGACCCGGATCATCTGCCGTCAGTTCGCCGAGCGGCTGCGGGAAACCAACCAGGCCCTGAAGGACCTCCAGGACAAGCTCGCCCTGCGGGCGGACCGCCGCCTTTTCACGGAGGGCGAGGTGCTCTTCCGCGCCGGGGAACCAGCCCACACCCTGTTCCAGCTCGGGATGGGGCTGC
>MWBB01000018.1 GCA_002068835.1 Acidobacteria bacterium ADurb.Bin340
CCACGGAGGGGAGGTCCGGTCCCGCATCGGCGCGGGGCGCCCGGGGGGCCGGATGGTAGGATCGAAGGTTGCTCCCGTGTGGAGCGCGAGGTCGGCATGAACTACGGATTCCAGGGTTTCTCTGCGGCGCCTTCCCGGGCCGAGGCCCGCATCGCCTTCGTGCGTCAGGTCTACCTCTGGCTCATGGGCGGCTTCGCGGTGGCGGGGGTGGGGGCTTTGGCCTCGCCCTTCATCGCCCAGGCCCTGCTGCCGGTCACGGGCCGTTTCTTCCCCTGGGCCCTCTTCATCGCCCAGTTCGGCGCCCTGCTCTGGGCCAGCGCCGTGAGCCGCCGCAAGCCGCTCAACAAGGTGGCCTACGCGGTGTTCACCTTCGTGAGCGGCGTGGTGATCGGCATCGTGAGCCTGGTCACCCTGCAGACCGCGGGCTGGGGCCCGGTGCTGGCGGCCTTCGGCCTCACGGCGGCGGACTTCCTGCTGCTCACGGTCACGGCCTTCGTGAGCAAGCGGGACTTCAGCTTCCTCCGCAGCTTCATCGTGATCGGCATCGGGATCATGTTCTTCGGCAGCCTCATCGCCGCGATCTTCAACCTGGAGATGCTGGGCCTGATGGCGGCGGCCGTGGCGGTGGTGGCCTGCTCCGCCAAGGTGCTCTACGACACCTCCGTGATGCTGAAGACCGATGACCTCTCCGATCCCGCGGGCTTCGCCCTGTCCCTCTTCGTGAGCCTCTACAACATCCTGCTGTCCCTCATGCGCCTCCTCGGCGGTCGGCGCGGCTGACCATGAAAGGAACCTCCATGCTCCGTTCCGCTCTTTGGGCCCTGATCCCGGCCTTGCTGGTCGCCCAGGCGCCGAAGTCCGCCACGAAGCCCGCCGCCAAGCCCGCGGCGGCCAAGGCCCCGGCCGCCACGGCTCCGGCGCCCCAGGATCCCGTGCTGGCCCGCATCGGGGACCGCACCCTTCGTGCTTCGGACCTGGACCTCTTCCTGTCCCTCACCCTGAACCCCCAGCAGCGCATGCAGATGGAGCTGGTGGAGGGTGCCAAGGGGGAATACCAGAAGCAGTTCCTGGAACTGCAGCTCATGGCGGCCAAGGCTCGCAAGGATGGCCTGAACCGCAGCCAGGACTTCCGGCGCCGGATGGAGCTCATGGAGCTGCAGGTGCTCGTCCAGGAGCTGATGCAGCGGGAGGGCCCCGCCCTGCAGGCCAAGATGAAGCTCGGGGAGGAGGCTCCCAAGGCCTACTACGATCAGCACCCGGACAAGTTCCGCAGCAAGGGGTCCTTCTCGGTGCGCCACCTCCTGGTGCCCATGAAGGGTGCCCGCAACGCTCCCGAGGATGCCCTGCCCGAAGCGGAAGCCAAGGCCCGGGCCCTTCAGGCCAAGGCGGAACTGGAGGGCGGCAAGTCCTGGGATGAGGTGGCCAAGGCCTTCTCCACGGATCCCGGCAGCAAGGACAAGGGCGGCCTGTACGAGAACATCGACTTCGGCAACTTCGTGCCCCCCTTCGAGGAGGCGGTGCGGACCCAGGCCCTTGGCAAGCCCGGAGAGCCCGTGCGAACGGATTTCGGGTTCCATGTGATCCAGGTGGAGAACCGCAAGGATCCCGAGCTGCAGCCCTTTGAAGCGGTGAAGGAGCAGGCCCAGCAGATGGCCCAGGTGGCCCTGCAGGAATCCGTGCTCCAGGCCTACCTGGACGGCCTGAAGAAGGAGATTCCCTACCGCGTGGGCGATGCCGCCAAGGCCCCGGCGGCGGCTCCGAAGTCCAAAGGAGGCTCCAAGTGAAGCTCGCAGCCGCGTTCCTGCTGCCCGCCCTGGTCCTGTCTGCCGCGCCGGAGGTTCTCGAAGAGATCCTGGTGGTGGTCAACGGGCACATCATTACCCGCCGCGCCTTCCAGCAGTCCTTCGAGCAGGAGCATGCGGCCCTGTACCGCAAGTTCTCGGGCAAAGAGCTGGACGAGAAGCTCAAGGAAGCCCGCACCAAGACCCTGCAAGGGCTGGTGGATGCCTTCATCCTGGAGGACAAGGCGGCCTCCCTGGGGATCGTGATTCCCGAGGACTACCTGCGGTCCATGGTCGAGGACATCAAGAAGCAGAACAACTTCGCCACGGATGCCGACCTGGAGCGGGCCGTGCGCGGGAGCCTGGGCATCGGACTGCCTGAGTTCATGAAGCGCCAGAAGCAGCAGATCCTCCAGCAGGAAGTGCTGCGCCGCGAAGTCTTCTCCAAGGTGGCCATCGAGGATCAGGAACTGCGGGCCTACTACGAGGACCACCGGGACGAGTACCGCCAGCCCAGCCGTTTCCGCATCCGGGAACTGGTGGTGGCCAAGGGGGCCACGCCGGAGGAGGAACAGGCGGCCCGGACCCGCATCGCCTCCATCCAGGAAGCCCTCAAGGGCGGCGCCAGTTTCGAGGACCAGGTCAAGGAACATTCGGCCAGCCCCAGCAAGGCCACGGGCGGCGATCTGGGCTGGATGGGCAAGGGCCTCATGCGGGCTTCCCTGGAGCAGGCGGCCCTGGCCCTGAAGCCGGGCCAGGTTTCCGCGCCCATCGAGACGGACAAGGACCTCTACCTGGTGCAGCTCATCGCGGCGGAGGAGGATGTGGTCCTGCCCTTCCAGGAGGTGCGGCCGAAGATCCTGGAAAAGCTGCAGGAGCCCAAGGCCCAGAACGCCATCGAGAACTTCCTCCAGGGCCTGAGGATCCGCGCGAATGTGCGCTATCTGGTTCCCAAGGACACGATCCTGAAGGGCTGACGGTGCGCCTCGACCTGTTCCTCAAGAAGACCCACCTGCTCAAGCGGCGGGAACTGGCCCACGAGCTCTGCGAAGAGGGCATGGTCCGTGTCAACGGCACGCCCCGCAAGGCCAGCTACGACGTGAAGGCCGGGGACGAACTCAGCTTCCCCATCTACAACCGGGCCCTGAAGGTGCGGGTGCTGGACCTCCCCGGCGCGAACATCTCCCGGGGGGACCAGTGGTCCTTCGTGGAGATCCTGGAGGACAAGCGGATGCCCTTCGATGAAGGCGGTTTCGAGGATCCCCTGGCGCCCCGGCCCAAGCCGCCCACCGAACACTGACCGAAGGAGGCCCCGTGGAGGCCCAGCCGTTCCTCAAGGATCTCCGGGTGGGGGAGGCCTTCCTTGGCTTTCTCCTGGTGCAGGAGGCCGCCTACAAGACCAGCGCCAAGGGCAGCGAGTACCTGGAGATGAAGCTGTCGGACGCCACGGGCGATCTGAAGGCCTTCCTTTGGGACCTGAAGGCCGTGGAAGGGGAGTTCGACGCCATCGCCCCCGAAGCCTTCGTGAAGGTGAAGGCCAAGGTCGACGAGTTCAATGGCCGCCGCCAGCTGAGGGTGGAGAAGGTCCGCTTCGCGGAGGATGGGGAGGTGGGCGACCTGTCCCGCTTCTTCCCCACCAGCGCCCGTCCGATTCCCGGAATGCTGGCGGAACTGGACGCGCTCATCGCCGGGGTGGCGGATCCGTTCATCCGGCACCTGCTGGAAGCGGTCTTCATCCAGGATGCGGAGCGCCGCGCCGCCTTCGCCCAGGCGCCGGCCGCCAAGACCAACCACCACGTCTGCCTGGGGGGCCTGCTGGAGCACACCCTCTCGGTGGCGGCCATGGCCCACCGGGCCTGCGACCACTACGGCGACCTGAACCGGGACCTGGTGCTGGCGGGGGTGCTGCTGCATGACCTGGGCAAGACCGCCGAGTTGAGCTACCAGCGAACCTTCGGCTACACCGATGCGGGCAACCTGCTGGGCCACATCTCCCTGGAGGTGGAATGGATCAACCGGGCCATCGAAGCCCTGCCGGGGTTTCCGGAGGAGCTTCGGGTGCAGATCCTGCACATCGTTCTTGCCCACCACGGTCGCCTGGAATACGGCTCCCCCGTGGTGCCCAAGACCCCGGAGGCGCTGCTGGTGCACTACCTCGATGACCTGGACGGCAAGCTGGAAGCCATGGTCCGGGTGCAGCGGGAGGAGAGCGGGACTCCTACCTGGTCGCCCTACCTGCGAGGCATGGAGCGGATGGTCTACAAGGTGCGCTGGCCCAAGGCCGTGCGCGCCGAGGGGTGAAAAAAACAACAGAGGCCTCGACAGGAGGGCGGTTTCGACCGATATTCCAGGCACTCATCGCCCAATTCTGGTTTTCCCCCCTTCATTTCCGCCGGGATCCTTCCGATAAGTCGGAAGAATTTACCCTCAGGCGACCGGCCTGCTGCACCCCCTGGAGCCCCCATGAAGATGTCGAGGAAGGCGAAACGCTACGACGACAGCGTGCTCCCGGGCGATTTCCACGATTTCGAACCGTTCCAGACCGGCGATCCCGCCCGGGATGGCCGGGTGGAAGGTGCACTGCGGCGGCGGGGAGCGGCCCTGGAGCTGGAACACCTCGTGGTGGAGCGCACCTCGTCCCGGAAGCAGAGCTTCGCCAAGCTCCGCTCCAAGGCCGAGGATCTCACCCGCCAGGTGGACTATCTCTTGGAAAGGCTCGAGATCGTGGATCACGACCGCCGGGGCATGTACATCCAGCTCCGGAGCCTGCCCCCCTACAAGGACGACACTCAGATCCAGTTCAACGAGATCTCCATTGCCCGGGACCGGGTTCTGGTCAAGCGCATCGCCTTCTACCGGAAGGACGAAGTGAAGCAGCAGGTGCCCCTCCAGCTCACGGAGGAGCAGTTCCAGCGGTTGCTGGGTGATATCCGCAGCGTGTTCGCTGCAGGGTGATCGGCGTTGATCCACGAAAAGGGCCGGCCTGGAGGCCGGCCCTTTTCGTGGGGTCCCGGTTCAGCGGATGGGGACGAAGGCCATGCCTCCGTTGGGTCCCACGAAGACGGCGCGATCCTCCTGGACGCCCACCAGCAGATGCCCTTCGGAAAAGGGCGTCGGGAGGAATTCCACGGCGGAGGCGGAGAAATCGAGCCGGGCCAGGACGGTTCCCTGGAGGCCCAGGGATGGTACAGCGCTGGCGGGAAGAGCCTGGAAGGCCACGCCCTGGCCGAACCACCAAACCAGGGGGGGGCGGTCCCGCTGCTCCAGCTTCAACGCAGGGGGTTCCTTGTCCTGGTAGGTGAAGTAGGTCTGGCCCAGGCTGTTGCCCTTCTTGTTGTCGAGGACATCCACGAACAGGCCGTCCCCGCTGGCCAGGATGATGTTCCGATCACCGTTGGCGGTGATGCGGTGCAGGATCCGGGAGGTCGTCTCGTTGCGGCGGGGCTTGTCCCCGTGGGACCACACCACGGATCCGTTCTTGAGGCTCCGCTTTTCCACGTAGGGGGTGAGGGTCTTGTAGCTCAGGTAGAAGCCATCCTGGGGCACCAGTTCGAGATCCGCGACCTCTGCGGGCAGCTTGTAGTCGTCCTCCAGCTCGCCCGTGGCGCGGTACTTCTTGAGGGTGGCGCCCACCACCAGCCAGACATTGTCCCCATCGATCATCCAGCGGTCCGGGGACATGTCCATGTTCACGGCATTGACGGTCTTGAGGGTTCCGGCCCCGGGGGCCCACTGGTAGAGGCGGCGCGCGGCCGCGTCATAGAAGGTGCCGGTGCCGTCGATGAAGTCCAGCCGACACCAGCCCTTGGCGTTCTTGTGGCCGTCCCATTCCTGGGCGGCAAGGGATCCCCCGAAGATCGTCATGGCAACGAGTGCAGCGATCGTGACGCCTCGCACGGGACCCCCCTCCAGAACCATGGCCATCCAAGTAAAAAGCTAGGATGTTCCAGACCTTATACAAGTGTCGGCAGGTGGGCAAGAAAAGATGAGTCAGGGCCTCGCCAGGGTTCGGATGCGGTCCGCCAGGCGTTCCGGCGCGAGCCCTTCGGCCTCCAGGAGACGTGCCGGATCTCCGTGGGGAACGATGTGGTCGGCCACGGCGCAGATCCGGAGGGGCTTGACGACACCGGCCTCCGCAAGCGCCTCGGCCACGGCGCTGCCGAAGCCCGCCATGGAGCAGCCTTCCTCCACCGTGACCACCGCCCGGGCTTTGGCGGCGCGCTCGGTGATCAGGCGGGTGTCCAGCGGCTTGACGAATCGGGCATTCACCACCGTGCAATCGACGCCTTCGCCCGCCAGGGTTTCGGCGGCCTCCAGAGCGGGGGCCACCATGGCGCCCAGGGCCACCACCAGCACCCCTTCGGGAGAGCCCTCCCGCACCACTTCCGCCTGCCCGAGGGGCAGGGGAGCCAGGGAGGCATCGAGGGCAACCCCCAGTCCGTTGCCGCGGGGATAGCGCAGGGCCGCGGGGTGGCCGCAGTAGAGGCCCGTCAGGAGCATGCGCCGGAGTTCGTTCTCATCCTTGGGGGCCATCACCACCATGTTGGGGATGCAGCGCAGGAAGGCGATGTCATAGAGCCCGTGGTGGGTGGGCCCATCGGCGCCCACGATGCCGGCCCGGTCCATGGCGAAGACCACCGGCAGGTCCTGGAGGCCCACATCGTGGAGAACCTGATCGAAGCCCCGCTGGAGGAAGGTGCTGTAGATGGCGCATACGGGGCGCATGCCCTGGGCCGAGAGCCCGGCCGCGAACGTGACGGCGTGCTGCTCGGCGATGCCCACATCGAAACATCGTTCGGGCAGTTCCTTCTGGAAGAGGTTCAGGCCGGTGCCATCCAGCATCGCGGCGGTGACGGCCACGATCTTCTGGTCCTGCTTGGCCAGCTCCGTGAGGGTGCTGCCGAAGACCTGGGTGTAGCTGGGGGCTGAGGACTTGGATGCCTTCCTCATCTCGCCGGCGTCCGCATCGAAGGCGGTGACGCCGTGCCATTTGAGGGGATCCTGCTGGGCAGGGCTGTACCCGTAGCCTTTCTGGGTCTGCACATGGAGCAGCACCGGGCCGTCGTCCATGTGGGCCTTGGCCTCCTGAAGGGCCTTGGCCACGGCGTTTGCATCGTGGCCGTTCACGGGGCCCATGTAGCGGAAACCGAGATCCTCGAACAGCAGGCCCGGGATGGCGATGCGCTTGATGGCCTCTTCGCTGGACTTGGCCAGGCGCGTCAGGGCCCGGGCCACCCCCTTGAGAGGGATGACCTTGATGGCGCTCTCGATGCGATCCCGCCAGCGGGTGTAGTACTGGCCCGAGATGATCTGGTTCAGGTAGCCCTGGAGCGAGCCCACGTTGGGGTTGATGCTCATGTCGTTGTCGTTGAGGATCACCAGGAACTTGCGGGTTTCCAGGTAGCCCGCCTGGTTGAGGCCCTCGAAGGCCATGCCCGCGGTCATGGAACCATCGCCGATGACGGCGATGCTGTAGAAATCCTGCCCCTGCAGATCCCGGGCCTTGGCGAAGCCCAGGGCCGCGCTGATGCTGGTGCTCGCATGCCCGGCGCCGAAGTGGTCGTAGGGGCTCTCGTCCCGCTTGAGGAAGCCGGACAGGCCCTCGTGCTGGCGCAGGGTGGGGAACTGGTCCTTGCGGCCCGTGAGGATCTTGTGGGGATAGGCCTGGTGGCCAACGTCCCACACGATGCGATCCACCAGGAAGTCGAAGGTGTGGAAGAGGGCCACGGTCAGTTCCACGGTGCCCAGGTTGGAACTGAAGTGGCCTCCGGTTTCAGACACGGAGGTGATGAGGAAGCTGCGGACCTCCTCCGAAAGCTGCTCCAGTTGCTCCGGCGTGAAGTGGCGGATCTGCTGGGGGGCGGCGAGGGCGTCGAGCAGGGGATAGGCGCTCACGCCGTCCGCTCCGCGAGGAAGCGTGCCCAGGCCATCAAGGCGTGCGGATTCGGAAGGGGTTGCAGCAGGCATAGGGCTCGTTCCGTGGCCTCGGTCAGGGCCATCCGGGCGCCGTCCAGGCCCAGGAGCCGAGGGTAGGTGATTTTACCCTTTCCGGCGTCCTTGCCCACCCGCTTGCCCATCTGTTCGTCGGTGCTCGTGGCATCCAGCAGGTCGTCCTGGATCTGGAAGGCCAGGCCCATGGCGGCGCCGGCATCCCGAAGGGCAACGCGCTGGGCGGGATCTGCGCCTGCGGCGACCGCGCCCAGTTCCAGGCTGGCACGCAGAAGCGCGCCGGTTTTCAGGCGATGGATCAGGCGCAGGTGGTCGAGGTCGTAGGTGCCACCCTGGGCCGTCAGGGCTTCGCCCTCCAGGTCCAGGCTCTGGCCGCCCACCATGCCGCGCCAGCCTGCAGCCTCCGCCAGAACGGCCACGGCTTCCAGGCGGCGGCTGGGCGCCAGATGCCCCTCCCGGGCGAGCACGCGGAAGGCATCGGTGAGCAGGCCGTCGCCCGCCAGGATGGCCTGGCCTTCGCCGTGGGCGATGTGGCAGGTGGGCTGTCCCCGGCGGAGATCATCGTCATCCATGGCGGGCAGATCGTCGTGGATGAGGGAGTAGGTGTGGATGTATTCCAGGGCCACGGCGCAGGGCAGGGCTTCCTCGGCGGTTCCGCCGAGGGCTTCGGCCGCCAGGAGACAGAGCGCGGGGCGCACCCGCTTGCCGCCGGCCTTCAGGCTGTAGCGCATGGCTTCGCCCACCCTGGGAGCCTCTCCCTCCGCCAGGGGGGCCAGGAGGGCGGGTTCGATGAGGGGCAGGAGGCGGTCCAGGTCGGACCGCACGCGGGCAGCGGTTTCGCTCATGCTTCGGGCTCCAGAGGCTCGGTGTGGTAGCCCCCTTCGAGGCTCTGCTTGAGGAGTTCCACCTTCCGCTGGGCCTCGGCGAGCTGGGACTGCAGGGCCTGGGAAAGGGCGATGCCTTCTTCGAAACGGGCCAGGGCGGCTTCCAGGCCCAGGTCGCCGCGCTCCAGCTGCTGGACCAGGGCTTCCAGCTGGTCCAGGCCTTCGTCGAAGGAGGGGGATGGGGTCGTCATGGGTCCATTGTACGGAAAGGGCCGCCGAAGCGGCCCTTTCCCGGCGCAGGGCCCGCTCAGCGGTTGGCCAACTCCTGTCGCAGCTTCTTGCCCATGTCCTCCATCTTGTAGCCTTCGGGCAGCTTGAAGGTGCCGGCGGGGATGGGGCCTTCCACCACCTTCGTGGCCTCCTGGGTGGAATCCATGGAGAGCATGCCGCCGGTCTTCATGTGGTTCTTCAGGGCGATGCCCTTGATCTTGCTCAGCTCCTCGTAGTACTTCACCCAGGCTTTGCCCATGGGGCCCATCATCGCCATGGCGGCGCCCTGCATGCGCTTCATCTTGGCGTAGGACACCGCAGGCACGGGAGGCACGAGGGTGGGATCGTTGCTGGTCTCGGCATCGATGCCCATGATCTGGAAGGACCATTTGGCGCAGGTGCGTCCGGCCACCGTCTCCTTGCCCTTCTCTTCCACCTTGAAGGTGTCCTTCTTCTTCCCGCCGCCAAACATCGCCCCCATCATTGCGCCCATCCCCTCGGCCATCTGGGGCTGGCTCTGCATGGCCTCCATCACGGCCAGGGCATCATCCAGGCTCATTTTCTGGATCTTCTTTTCCTTGTGCAGCACGGTGTAGGTCACGAAATCCTGGTAGTCCACCAGGGTGTCTGTGCGGGTGGTGGGGTTGGTGGTGAGCTGGTAGCGGCTGCTGTAGTAGTGGGTTTCTTCGCCGTCGAGCTTCACGCCCATGGGGCCCTTGCCCTTGGTGGTGAAGCTGATGGTGAGGTCGCCGGCCATCAGGCTGGCGGTCAGTAGGAAGGCCGAGGCCACAAGGCGCAGATTCATGATGGGCTCCTGGGTGATGGGGCAAGGATACGCCGCTCATCGGACAACCTCCATCCGATCCTGCGGTAGGCTTGGAAAAAAGGTGGACTCATGGCCCGCGTACTGGTGGTGGATGACAGCCCGGAAACCTGCGAACTCCTGGAGCTTCTGCTGAGCCCCGAGGAAATGGGGCTGGATCTGGAGGTGGTGAAGGCCACGGGGCCCGAGGAGGCCCTGGCCCAGCTTCAGCGGGGCGGTTTCGATCTGATGCTTTCGGACATCAACCTGGAAGCGGCCCTGGACGGCCTCGACCTGCTGCGGGCGGCCAAGCCCCTGGGGGTGGAAACCATCCTGCTCACGGGCTTCGGAACCCTGGAAAAGGCCCTGGAGGCGGTGCGGGAAGGCGCCTTCGACTTCCTCTCCAAGCCCTGGAACAACGAGGAACTGAAGGCGCTGGTGCGGCGCGCGCTGGTGCGCCGGGAGGGCCAGGGACGGAAGGCTCCGGAGGCCAATCCCCGCCTGCAGCCCAGCGCCATGATCGGCTCCAGTCCGAAGATGATGGATGTCTACCGCATCATCGCCTCGCTGCAGCACAGCCGCAGCACGGTGCTCATCTCCGGCGAGAGCGGCACAGGCAAGGAGCTGGTGGCCCGCACCATCCACACCAGCAGTGACCGGAAGGACCATCCCTTCGTGCCGGTGAACTGCGGGGCCCTGACGGAAACCCTGCTGGAATCGGAGCTCTTCGGCCACGCCAAGGGCTCCTTCACGGGCGCCGTGAGTGACAAGAAGGGGCTGTTCGAGGAAGCCAGCGGCGGCACCATCTTCCTGGACGAGATCGGGGAGACCTCCCCCAGCTTCCAGGTCCGCCTGCTGCGGGTGCTGCAGGAGCAGGAGGTCCGGAGGGTGGGCGGCAGCCGGACGGTGAAGGTGGATGTCCGGGTCATCGCCGCCACCAACCGGGATCTGGCCGCCCTGGTGAAGGCGGGCGCCTTCCGGGAGGACCTGTACTACCGCCTGAGCGTGGTGGAGATCGTGGTACCGCCCCTGCGGGACCGCTGGACCAAGGATGAGCAGACGGGCCGCATCGTGAGCGATGTGTCCCTTCTGCTGGACCATTTCCTGCTGGCCTGCAGCCGCCGGGATGGGCGCCCCTACCATCTGCGCCCGGAGGCGCGGCAGGCGTTGGAACGCTACAGCTGGCCCGGCAACGTGCGGGAAATGGCCAACGTGGTGGAGCACCTCACCCAGCTTAGCCGGGGCCGGGAGATCACCCTGGAGGATCTGCCGGACAAGGTCCGCCAGGAGAGCCGCGTGCGTTCGGTGCCCCCGGTGGACGCCGCCGGGCCCCTGGTGGAGCTCATCGAAGGCTGGGACCACCTGCCTTCCCTGGAGGAGCTGGAGCGCCGCTACATCCAGGTGCTGCTCAAGCATGAGCCCCGGAAGAGCCGCATCGCGGAGATCCTGGGCAAGGACCGCACAACCCTCTACCGGAAGCTCAAGGATCTGGGCCTGGGCGAAGGCTCCGACGAGTCCTGATTCGCCCGATTTTCGCCCTTGGGGCATGCTGGAGGCATGGCGCATCCCATGGACCGCTTCTTCGCCTCCCCGGACGGGCGGCTCTTCGCCTGCTTCCCGGGAGCGGAGGAGCGCCCGGGCCAGCGGCGCATGGCGGAGTGCGTCTTCGACGCCATCCAGGAAGGCCGGCTGCTGGGCGAAACCTGGCGGCGGGGCGGCGCCGAGGCGGAAGAGCGGCCCCTGGCCGTGATCCAGGCGGTGGAGGCGGGCACCGGCACGGGCAAATCCCTGGGCTACCTGCTGCCGGCCCTGGAGGCCGGACGCCTGCCCGTGGTCGTGGCCACCCGCACCAAGCAGCTCCAGCGGCAGCTCCTGCAAGAGGATGTGCCCCGGGCCTCGGGCATCCTGGGTCGCCCTGTGAAGGCCGTGCTGGCCAAGGGGCGGAGCAACTACCTTTGCAAGGCCGCCTGGGAACTGGCGGAAGGCCGTCAGGACCTGGAGCTGGATCGGGCGGATTTCGGCCTCTGGCAGGCCCTGGGGCCCTGGGCCAAGGCCACGGAAACCGGCGACCGGGAGGAGCTGGGGCGCCACGGGGAGGGCGAATCGGAGCTCTGGGACCGCCTCAATGCTCGGGCGGAGCGTTGCACGGGCAAGCAGTGCCCCCGCTACGAGGACTGCTTCCTCACCCGCCTGCGTCAGGAGGTGGCGGGCGCGGACCTGGTGATCGTGAACCACGCCCTGCTGCTGGCGGATCGGGTGCTGCGGGAATCGGCCTTCGGCCAGGTGCTGCCCGACGCTCCGGTGCTGGTGCTGGACGAAGCCCACGACCTGGAGGAGCAGCTCACGGAATCCTGTGCCGAAACCTGGTCCAGCCGGGCCATGGCCCTGCTTTTCCGGGACCTGGATGAGGAGGCGGGCCGCGATCCCGAAGGCGTGGCGGTGGAGGCGCAACTGCTGCCCTGGGAGCAGGCCTGGAAGGCCCTGCTGGCCCAGGTGCCTCTGGAAGGCGGCGTGGTGGCCCTGGAGGATCCCCGGCTGGACCTGTCGGCCCTGGTGCAGACCCTGGAAGGCTGGGTGGAGGCCGGGCGGGGCGTGCTGGCGGAGACCCGCCGCCTGGCTGCCCGGGAGCGGGGCAAGGAGGAGAAGGACCAGGCCTGGTCGAGGCTGGCGGAGCGGGTAGCCCTCGCCTTCCAGCGCATGGAGGCCATCTTCGCCCAGCCGGAGGGCTGGGTGAGCACCCTGAGCCGCGAAGGCTCTTCCACCGTGGTCTTCAAGTCCAGTCCCGTGGATGTGCGCACCCTCTTCGACCGCCACATCCGCCAGGGCTTCGAATCGGTGGTGCTCACCTCCGCCACCCTTCGGGACGGCCGGGGCTTCAACGGGCTGAAGCTGCGCCTGGGTCTCACGGAGGCCGAAGCCACCCGGGCCGAACAGGTGGAAAGCCCCTTCGACTTTCCGGGCCAGGGCCTGCTCTTCGTTCCGCCGGGGCTCCCGGAGCGGAAGGCGGGCCGGGAGGGCGTAGGCGAGCCCGCCTGGGTGGAGGCTTCCCTGGAAGCCATGGAACGCCTGCTCCGGGCCAGCCGGGGCCGGGCCCTGCTCCTTTTCACCAGCCGCAAGATGCTGGCCGCCTTCAGGCCGCGCCTCCAGTCGGCCCTGCCCCAGATGACCTTCTTCGTGCAGGGGGAGGGCCTGGGTCGCCAGGCCCTGCTGGATCGGTTCAAGACCACCCCCAACGCGGCCCTGCTGGGGCTGGCCTCCTTCTGGCAAGGCGTGGACCTGCCCGGCGAGGCGCTGAGCCTGGTGGTGGTGACGGCGCTGCCCTTCGCGCCCCCGGACGATCCGGTGCTGCAGGCCCGCATCCGGGAGGCGGACGCCCTCAAGCAGGGCCTGGGTTTCGTGGGCATCCAGGTGCCCCAGATGATCCTCAAGCTCAAGCAGGGCATCGGCCGCCTCATCCGCACCCGCCGCGACCAGGGCGTGGTCTGCATCCTCGACCCGCGCCTGATGCTGCCCAGCGAGGACCGCAACGGGAAACGCTACGCCGCCCAGGTGCGCGCCGCCCTGCCGCCCTTTCCAATCACCCGGGACTGGGCCCGGGTGGAGGGCTTCCTGCGGGGGCTTTGAGCGTCGCGCCGTATACTTTCGGGATGCGTGTGCTGGCCTGCTTCCTCGCCCTGCTGCCCCTGGCGGCTGCGGCGCAGCCCCGGGGCAAGACCTACCTCTACACCTACTACGACCGCAACGGCCGCATTGTCATCAACAACATGCCCCCCAGCTTCGTGCAGGGGAAGGGCCTCACCCTGAAGCGCGTGGGGGTGGGCCATGTGAAGCTGGCCGTGACCCGGGAGGAGATGGCCCGGGTGCTGCGCAGCCCGGAGCTCATCGCGCTGGTGGATGAGATCGCCCAGTTCAACGGGGTGGACCCCTTCCTGGCGCGGGCGATCATCCAGGCGGAGAGCGCCTTCAACTACAAGGCCCGCAGCCATGCAGGCGCCCTGGGGCTGATGCAGCTCATGCCGGCCACCGCCAAGCGGTTCGGCGTGCTGGACCCCTTCGATCCCCGGCAGAACATCGAGGGGGGCACCAAATACCTGAAGTGGCTCAGCAACTACTTCAAGGGCGACCTCACCAAGGTGGTGGCCGCCTACAACGCGGGGGAAGGCGCGGTGGATCGCCACAAGGGGGTTCCACCCTTCCGGGAGACCCGGGCCTACGTGCCCAAGGTGCTGGACCTCTTCCACCGCAGGGCCGTGGTGGCGGATCCCAAGGCCGCAGGTTCCATGGCCCTGCTCAAGAAGGGGCGGGGCGGCTTCCAGGTGGACGAGAAGCCCGTGAAGGGCGCCCAGATGGCCGCGGCCCTTCCAGCGGGGGACGCGGCTGAGCCCGAAGCCTCCAGGCCCAGCCGCCCCATTTTCCAGTGGACCGATGACCAGGGCCGGGTGCAGATCAGCGACCAGCCGCCCCCCCGGGGGGCTCGGCAGGTCAAGGTGTTCGGGGGCGGAAGCTAGTCCCGCTCCGCATGTTGTGGCCAGGAAGGTGCGGCCTCGACCGCTACTCCCCCATGATCAGGTTGCCATCTACGGCGAATCGGAAGCGGAAGGCCTTGAGCACCTCCACGGACCCGATGCGGGTGGGGGCGCCGGGTGGGGGCTCGCGGCGTCGCAGGGACCCTTCGCGGACGTCCATCTCCCACCAAAGCAGGTCGGGGAAGGCCTCGAGCACCTTCGGGGCCACCTCGGCTTCGATGGCGTCCTGGCGTTTCCCGTAGGCCTCCAGGGCACGATCGAACATCTCCCTGGATTGCGGCCTGGGGTCCTTCATGATCGAAGGATCGATCCACGTGGGGCGCCCAAGCTCAGGGTTCAAGGCCTTGGCCCATTCACGTCCCTTGATTACGGCTTCCCCGGAGCGGGTGGCGATCAAGAGTTCCCCCGTGGGGCTGGGCTGGCAGCCTAGCACCGCCACCTCGAGGTCCATGTTGCCCGCCAGGGCGCGGTCGGGCACCGAAGCGAGGAGCTTGAAGGCACGGTCCTGGATGTGGTCGCCGACGGCACGGACCGTCCAGAGGTGGCCGGTCCGGGAATGCACCAGCGCCCACCCATCCGGCACAGCCACGACCCAGGGCACGAAGATCCCTTGGGGCGTGTGTTTGGATCCCAGGTCCACGAGACGCTTCACATGCAAGGCGTCTCCCCGCCCTTGTGCGAGCACCGCCGCACGGGATTGCCGTTCACCGTGTTGGAAGGGGGCCATGGCCGAAGTGGCAAGGAAGTCGGGCCCCAGGGCCAGGATCCGGCAGACCGGTTGACCCTTCCCGGGGACCCAGCGGGCCACGAAGTGCCATTGGGAGCCATTCTCCGAGCGCAGCACATGGATCTCAAGGCCACCGGGCCTGCGGACCTTCCGGTTCGCCCAGAACCAGCCACCTTCCACATGGACATGCTCCAAGTCCGGAGCCAGCGGAATCACCCTGGCCAGGGTCGGCCTGGATGGAGGGGCCTCCACCCGCAGCGCGCCAGAAGCGTGGCGGATTAATTCTCCCGCCGGTCCCCAGAACATCGGGACTGGATCGGACGGGAGCACCTGGGCCGAAAGGCCCAAGGCGGCCAGAGAGGCGGTGAGAAACCGGAAAGCGGTCTTCACAGAGTTGATTCCAGCAGCTGGCCACATGCCTCCCGGGATTCCGAGAGTGTGAGTTTGGCACTGGTGGTCGAGCCGTCCGGGTGATGCGCGTAACCCCTGCATCCAGCGCCGTCGCAAATGATGCGGTACTGGATCCCGTAGTCCACGCCATAACAACCCCCTGCCAGGGCCAGGGGCCCATTGGCGGCCAGGGCGAAACAGAAGGCAGGAGCGAGGCGGGCCGTGCTCTTGATGAGGCGGTTCATGAATGCTCCTGATGGATGTGGTGGGGTTTCAATAGATCGTACCCCCCGGCCATTCGGTCAACGCTAGGCCGGACGTCCATCGTGCGGGGCATTGTTCGGGTCCTGGTTCAAGCTCGTTCCGCCAGGAACCCCTCCAGGCCTGCCACCGCTTCCCGGTAGGTATGCTCCAGCCGTTCCAGCAGAGCTTCCGGGGGCTGGGGCCAGGTGCGGGTGCGCCCGCCCGTCTCCAGGGCCTGGGCCACCTGCCGCACTCGGGGGGCGCCCATGGTGCTGGCGGCGCCCTTCACGGCATGGGCCGTATCCGCCAGGGCCTCCAGGCGGCCTGCGGCCAGCGCCGCGTGCAGGGCCTCCAGCCGAGGGGGCGTGTCCTCCAGGAAGAGGTTGAACATTTCCCGGATGAGTCCCGTGGCGCCGTCATCCAGGCTCAGGAGCTGGTCCATGATGGTGGGATCCAGGACCGGAAGCAGGGCTTCGGATCCGGGCAGGACAGGATCTGGGTTCATGGCGGGGCTCCTGGCCCCATTATTTCCAGGTGCCTCTTTTCCCACCAGGGGCCTTTCGAGGTGGTCATGTCTTCCGAAACTCCAGCCGAGCGCGCCCTTCAGCTCCTGTTCAAGAAGCTCCATCCTCTGTTGGAGGACACGGCCCATGCCCTGGCCAGGGACGAGGAGGCCAGTCGCCTGGTGCGCCTCCACGGCAAGCTCCAGGTGGCCCGGGACCAGGCCTCCCAGGTGCTGGAGGCCCTGGCGGAAGAGGCGGGCGACCCCGAGCTGGGCGAGGTGCTGGAGAACCTTTCCGCCAACCTGGCGCCCCTGGGTGAGCCCTTCCAGCAGAGCCTGATCCTCACCCAGCTCTGCCTGGAGGAAGCTCCCGGGGAACTCATGCCCTTCGTTCCGGAAGGCGCGGCGGATGGCAGCACCTGGGCCCCGCGCATGAAGGATTTCCTGGCCCGGCTCCAGGATCCCGCCTACGGGGCCAAGCAGCGCTGGGGGGAGGTGGATCCGGATCTGGGCGATGACGTGGAGGAGATGTAGAAGCTATCCCAGCGCCTGCATCAGATCCTCCCGGTGGGCTTCCAGGAAGCGGCCGGCCGCGGGCAGGATCCAGCGGCGGTAGCTCCAGGCGGCCAGCAGGGCCAGGGCCAGGAACACCGGAGCAAGAAGCATCGGCGCGCCCCAGGCCAGCAGGGCGTAGAGGCCCCCGAGGAGTCCGGCGCTGACCATGCCGAAGCCCATGCTGGAGAGGGTGCTGACCATGGGAAGGGCCGAGTTCTTCATACCCTTCCGGGCGATGGGGCGCGGGTAGCGGACGCTCAGGAGGTGGCCCAGGGCCGTGTTGCCCAGGAAGAGGAGGAACCCGAAGGCGAGGCTCGCCACCACGGGGCCCGGGCGCAGGGGCACCACGAAAGCCATCAGGCCCGTGAGGATGAGGAGCTGCAGACCGTGGTGCGCCAGCAGGGCCCAGGTGCGGCCTTCCAGGAGGGCCGTTCCCTCCAGGGGCAGGAGCATCAGGGCCTTGATGCCGCCGCCCTCCAGGCCGAACTGGTTGTACTGGAGCTGGAGGGCCGTGAGGTTCAGGTAGTACACCGCTGCGGGCAGCGCCCAGAGGTGCGGGTTGGGGATGCGGCCCAGGGGACCCTTCACCAGCACCACGGCGATGACGGGCACCAGGAAGGCGAAGCGGCCCAGGGGACTGCCCACCATGGACTGCCAGTGGAGCCGGGCCAGGCCCGCCACGGGGGTGCGGAAGGACCAGAGACGGCGGTCCCGGCTGGAGGTGGGCGTCGCCGCTTCGGGGGCCTGGGCTTCCCGCCGGATGCGCTGGAGGCTCAGGAGGGCCAGCAGGGCGAGCAGCAGCAGGGGGCCCGCCAGGCGCATGAGGCCGGCCGCATGTCCGGCCAAGAGGCTGGCCACGCCCTGGAAGGCCTGGGTGGCGGGCAGGGCCTCGGCCAGGAGGCGCAGGGGTCCCGCCAGGGCTTCCATCTGGGCATTCAGGTTCGGGCGGTGGCCGTTCCGCATCGCGAAGTTCGGCAGCAGGCTGCCCAGCCAGAGGAGGAAGCCCAGCAGGAACAGCATCACCCTGAGGCGGCGGGCCAGGGATTCCGCCAGGCTGCCCACCAGGGCCTGGAGCAGCAGCAGGGCCAGCGCCTGGGCCAGGAAGAGCAGCAGGAACAGCGGCGCTGCCAGGGGGCGCGCCAGGGAGGCGCCCAGGTGGAGCCCTGCGAGGATCACCGTGAAGACGGCCGGAAGCAGACTGCCGAGGCCCGCCGCGAGGTTGGCGGCGAAAAGGGTGCGGGGGCGGATGGGGAAGAGCCGCAGGCCCTCCTGGGCCACGCCCTGGCTCCGCCCCAGCAGTCCGCCCAGCGCCCCTCCAAGGACCACCAGCAGGGTGTGGATCGCACCGTAGACCAGGGGCACGGCCGGGGTGTCCAGGTTCCGCCCCAGGGCGAAGCCGCCGATGCCGCTGCCCAGCAGGAGGGGCAGGGCCACGAACACGGAAAGGACCAGCATGGCGAGGCCCAGGGCCCAGGCTCCCTGGCGGCCCATCTCCCGCTGCATTCGGTTCCACGTGGCCTGGAGCTGAGCCAGCAGGACCGCCCGAAGGGGACTCACAGCCATGAGAGGTCCCCCTTCCGGGCGCCGCCCACCAGATCCAGGAACAGGCCTTCGAGGTTGTCGGAGCCTTCACGGGCCCGCAGTTCCTCCAGGGGGCCGTAGCCCAGCAGACGGCCCTCGTCCAGGATCGCGATCAGGGGACAGAGCCGTTCCACCACCTCCAGGATGTGGCTGGTGAGCACCAGCGTGACGCCCTTCCGCTGCAGGCCCGTGAGGAGGTCCTTGATGGTGCGGCTGGTGACGGCGTCGATGCCTTCGAAGGGCTCGTCCAGGAAGAGCAGGCGCGGTCCGTGAAGCAGGGCGGCGCCGAGAGCCAGCTTCTTCTTCATGCCGAAGCTGTAGTCCGCCACCAGCGTGCCCGGGGCCGGAACCAGGTCCAGGGTTTCGAAGAGCTCCGCAGTGCGGCGGTCGATCTCCGCATCCTCCAGCCCGTGCATCCGGCCCGTGAACCGCAGGTACTGGGGCCCGGTGAGGTATTCCAGCAGGGCCATGTCCTCGGGCATCACGCCGATGGCGCGCTTCACCGCCACCGGATCGGCCTCCAGGTCGATGCCCAGGATGTGGATGCGCCCGGAGGTGGGTTTCAGGAGCCCCGTGACCATCTTGAGGGTGGTGGACTTGCCGGCGCCGTTGCGGCCCAGCAGGCCCAGGAAGGAGCCCGCGGGCACCTCAAGGCTGAGATCGTCCACGGCGACCTTGTCGCCGAACTGCTTTCGGAGGGCCTGGAGTGCGAGGGCGGGCGCTGGATTCATGCCTTCAGGGTACCCGCTGCGCTCACCCTGCCCGAAGCACCCAGCCCTCCTTCGCGGCCTCCCGGAATGCGGCGATGGCTTCGGGCCAGAACTGGGCGCCGGATTCCCGTTCCAGCTCCGCCAGGGCTCGGGCCGTGGTCCAGGGGGTCCGGTAGGCCCGGGTCGAGGTCATGGCATCGAAGGCGTCGGCCACGGCCACGATGCGGGCGGATCGAGGAATGGAGAGGCCGGACAGGCCATCGGGATAGCCCCGGCCATCCCAGCGCTCATGGTGGTGGTGGGCGGCCTGGACCAGGGCCTCGGGCTGATGGTGGGCCTCCAGCATGGCGCCCCCCAGGGCCGGGTGGCGGCGCAGGAGGATCCGCTCCGTGGCGTTCAGGGCGTCGGCCTTGTGGACCACCCAGGGCGGCACCCCGAGCTTTCCGAGATCGTGCAGATGGGCCGCGGCTTCCAGCTGGTCGAGCTCCGATCCATCAAAGCCCAGCACCGCCCCCAGGCTCCGGGCGTAGGTCCCCACCCGCAGCCCGTGGGCGGAAACAACGGGATCCCGGGCCTCCAGGGTGCGGAGCAGATGGATGGCCTCGGTGGGGCCGGGGGGGGCGAGCAGGTTCGGCATGGGTCGGGGTTTGGACAGGAGCCGGGAAGGGTGCAATCGGGATGCCAGCCGTGGGCCGCGTTGACCCTGCCCCCGGGCCCGCCCAGGATGGAATCCGATCATGTCGCCCGTCGCCATCGCCTTCGCCTTCACGCTCTTTGCCGGTCTGGCCACCGGCATCGGCAGCCTGGTCGCCCTTCTGGCGCGGCGCACGAACACGCGCTTCCTGGCGGCCTCCCTGGGCTTCTCCGCGGGCGTGATGATCTACGTGAGCTTCGTGGAGATCCTTCGCAAGGCCCAGATCATGCTGTCGGAGGCGCTCGGGGCCAAGACTGGCGCCTGGGCCGCCGTGGGGGCCTTCTTCGCCGGCATCGCCTTCATCGCCATCGTGGACCGCCTCGTTCCCGAATCCGGCAATCCCCACGAGGTCCGGGGTCCCGAGGACATGGTGGCGGGCTCGCCGCTGCCCCGGGCGGCCCTGCTGCGCATGGGCCTGCTTTCCGCCGTGGCCATCGGCATCCACAACTTCCCGGAGGGCATGGCAACCTTCGTGGCCACCCTCCAGGATCCGAAGCTGGGGCTGCCCATTGCCGTGGCCATCGCCATCCACAACATTCCGGAAGGCATCGCGGTCTCCGTGCCCGTCTACTACGCCTCGGGAAGTCGGCGCCAGGCCTTCACCTACAGCTTCCTTTCGGGACTGGCGGAGCCTGTGGGCGCCCTGCTGGCCTTCCTGCTGCTGCAGCGCTTCATCAATGGCGCGGTTTCGGGTCTGCTCTTCGGCGCCGTGGCGGGAATCATGGTCTTCATCAGCCTCGACGAGCTGCTGCCCACGGCCCAGCGCTACGGCGAGCACCATGTGGCCATCTACGGCCTCCTGGGCGGCATGGCGGTCATGGCCCTGAGCCTGCTCCTTTTCCTTTGAGGGATTCCCATGGATCGTTTCGGTTCCACCCGCTTCCGGATTGTCTGGGCCAGTGTGTGCCTCCTCCTGGCCGGTCTCGTCTTCGGGGCCGTGCAGGGTTTCGGGGGGGACGGCAGCCAGCTGGTGGTCTTCGGCACCGGCATTCCGCTCGGGTTCGAGGACGCCAAACCCTATGTCACGGAAGGCCTGGGCCGACTGGTCTACACGGTGGTGCCCGCTGTGATGCTCCTGGGGGGCTTCCTCCCGGTGGCGGAAGGGGCCGCCTCCGGTGATCGGCCTGCCCGCCTGAAGGGCCTGTTCATCGGGCTGGGGCTGGCGGTGGTGCACGGTCTCTTCCTGAGCCAGCTGGCCATGCTGCCGGTCCTCGCGGCCAGCCATCGCCTGCTGGGCAGTCCCTTCGCCCCTTCGGTTCTCCAGGCGGATCTCAACGCCCTCTTCCTGGGGCTCCAGCTCCTGCTCTGGGCCACGGCCCTGGCCCTGCTGGTGGCCTCGAACCGGGGCATCGCTGTGCTGCTGGCCTATGCGCTGGCGGCCGTGGGCCGTCTCCTGGCCTGGGTGGGCGAGTTCGGCCAGGACCTCGAACTTCCCGCCTTCCTGGTGAAGAGCCTGGCTTTCCTGGGGCACCTGCTGCCCACGGAGGTCCTGCCCACGGATCCCTTGGCCTGGCATGCCCTGCCGCTCTCCTTGGGGGGGCCGCTTCTCCTCGCCGCGCTGATGCTTTTCCTGCCCGGGCGCGCTGCCAAGGGACCCAAGCCCTCCAAACCCTCAGGGCGGAGCCGCGGGTGAAGGTTCTCCGCACCCTTCCTCCGCTGCTGGTTTCCGCCGTCCTGCTGGCTGCGGAGCCCGGGGCCGATCCCTCCCAGGTGCGCCACCGCCTGTCCGCCGTGCAGGCTCGGCTCGCCCAGGTGGACCAGCAGCTTGCAGCGCTCAAGAAGCGCCGCAAAGGGGTGCTGGTGGAACTCCAGGACATCAGCCTCCAGGCGGAGCGGGTGCGGGCCCAGGCCGAAGGCGCCCGCATCCAGCGGGATCAGGCCCAGATGGAGGTCCAGCGCATCACCCGGCGCAAGGAGGACATCCAGAAGGACATGGCCCGCCTGCGGGTGGAACTGCGCAAGCAGGTGCGGTGGATGCAGGCGGTGGGACCCTTTGCGGGGCTGGGCGTGGTGTCCTCGGAATCGGATGTGAAAGGCTTCCTGGAACGGGGCCGGTACCTGGCCTATTGGCGCAGCCAGCAGCGCAAGCGGCTGAACGCCGTGCAGACGCTCCAGGGGGAGCTGACGATCCGCGAGGCGGAGCTCAAGGCCGCCCTGGCGCGGCTCGCCCAGGAGGAGCAGGCGGCGGCCCAGCTTCAGGCCAGCCTGCGGCTGAATGAAGGACGCCTGCAGGCCTTCCTGGATGGGCTGAGCCAGGACGAACGCCGCCAGCAGGCGGTCCAATCGGAGCTGGCCGAGGAGGCCCTCCAGTTGGAACGGATGCTGGGCCAGCTCGCCGGCCGGGCCCGGGCCGATGTCTTCCAGTCCTCCGTGGCTTTTTCAGCCCTGCGGGGCCTGCTGCCCCGGCCCGTGGAGGGCTCCCTGGCCCAGGGATTCGGCGAGCGCCTCCACCCCAAGTTCCGCACCCGAACGGTCAATTCGGGGCTCCTCATCGCCACCGGCTCGGGAGCCCCCGTGACCGCTGTGGCCGAGGGCCGGGTGGTGTTCGCCGACCTCTACCAGAGCTACGGTCCCATGGTCATCCTCGACCACGGTGGCGGCTACTTCAGCCTCTACACCCATCTGCGCCTCTTCCAGGTCTCGAAGGGCCAGGTGCTGGCCCCGGGCGAGCCGCTCGGTCAGGCCGGGGACACCCTGGACGGCTCGCGTCTCGGTTTCGAAGTGCGCCTCCAGGCCACCCCACAGGATCCGCAAACATGGCTCAAACAGAGGTATCGGTGAGCGAAGGCTCGATCCGCCGAGGG
>MWBB01000019.1 GCA_002068835.1 Acidobacteria bacterium ADurb.Bin340
CCCAGTGCACCACCGATCAGGCACACCAGCACGGCCTCGATGAGGAACTGCTGCAGAATGTCCGAGCGGCGTGCGCCCACGGCCATGCGCACACCGATTTCGCGGGTGCGTTCGGTGACGCTCACCAGCATGATGTTGGAGATGCCGATGCCGCCCACCACCAGCGAGATGCCGGCGGCCATGGCCAGGAAGGCCGTCAGCACGCCCGCCTGCTGCTCCTGCATCTTCACCCAGTCATCCTGCTTGCGGATCTGGAACGGATTCTCATCGCCCTGGTTGACGCGCATGGCTTGGCGAAGCAGGGCGGTGATCTCGGCCTCGGCCAGGTCCGAACGGTCTTCCATGGCGCTGACCATGAGGCTCTGGATGCGGTCCCGGCCCATGATCTTGCGCATCACGGTGGTGTAGGGCGCCACGATCACATCGTCCTGGTCGCCCATCATCCCGGCGCCCTTGGACTCCAGGACACCGATCACCTCGAAGGGCATCTTGCCGATGCGGATGGTCTGGCCAATGGGATCCTCCCCGTTGGGGAAGAGGTTCTGGACCACCGTGGTGCCCAGGACAGCGACCTTGGCCTGCCCCTTCACTTCGCCCTCCAGGAAGAAGCGTCCCTTTTCAACCTGCCAGCCCCGGATTTCGGGGAAGTAGGTGTTGGAGCCCTGGATCTGGGTCAGGAAGTTGGCGTTCTGGAAGACCACCGGCCGGGAGGTGCGGACCTGGGGCGAGGCCGCCACGATGCTGGTGCCGATGAGCTCCCGGTTGATCAGATCCACATGGTCTTCGCGCAGGGTTTCGATGCTTCCGGCGCCCATGGGGCCGCTGTGGCTGCGCCCCTGGCTGCCGCCATTGAAGACCATGAGCATGTTGGAGCCCATGCTCTGGATGATGGCCACGGATGCACGCTTGGAGCCTTCACCGATGCCGATCATGGCGATGACGGAACCCACGCCGATGATGATGCCGAGCATGGTCAGCACCGCGCGGGTCTTGTTCCGCGTGATGGAAAAGAAGGCCAGCTTGAAGAATTCGAGAATGTTCATCGCCTCGCCTCCAGGGTCTGGGCGGGGCTAGCGCCGCCGCTGGGGTGCAAAGGGGGAGGTCTGGGCAGGGGCCGGCTTCTTGGTGTCCTCCACCCCCGTGAGCACTTCAAGGCCCTCGGTGACCGTGTCTCCGCTCAGTTCCGTGAACTGGCCATCGGAGATGCCGGCCTTCACGACCAGTTCCTTGGGCATGCCGTTCTCCAGCACCCAGACCTTGTCCTCGCGCTTGAAGGTCATGCTGCGGGGCATGCCGCCGCGCTGGCCCTGGCCCGGACCCTGGCCTTGGCCCTGACCGCGGGCGGCCTGGGCCTGCGGGGCGGCGGGGGCGGGCTTCTTGTCCGTCTTGAGGAAGTTGGTGGGGTTGAAGCGCAGGGCCACGCTGGGCACCCGGAGCACATCCTCGCGCCGGTTGGTGAAGATGGTGACGTTGGCGGTCATGCCGGGGCGCAAGGCCAGGTTGCCCGAGTAGATGGGGCCGTCGGCGAAGTTGATGCCGCCAGGCGTGCGCTTGGGCTGGCCCTGGCTGGGCCGGGAGGCGGTCACTCCCATGGTGGCCGGAGCGTCCTGTTCGCGCAGCTCGCGCATCTTGGCCCGGAACGCTTCGCGCTTGGCCGGATCCTGCAGGTCTTCGGGCGTGAAGCCGAGCTTCTTCATCAGGGCTTCGCGGGCAGCGGGGTCCATTCCGCCCCGGCCCATGCCGAAGCCGCCCTGGCCGCCTTCGGGCCGGGCACCTTCCGGCCTTGCCGCCTCGGTTCGGGGAGCCTTGGGGGCTTCCGCCGCCTTGGGAGCCGCCGGGGCAGGGCTGTTGCCCTGGGGCACCAGGGGCTCGTTCTGGACCTCCATCACCACCTTGTACGTGACCACGTTCTGCTGGGTGATGGGCTCCAGGCGCACCTGGGCCACGGTTCCACGGAACTGCTTGTCCGGGTAGCTGTCCACGGTGAAGAAGGCGGGCTGGCCCACCTTCACCTGTCCGATGTCCGCCTCGTCGATGGAAACCTCGAGCTTCATCTTCGAGAGATCCTGGGCGATGGTGAACAGGTTGGGCGTGTTGAAGCTGGCGGCCACGGTCTGGCCCACGTCCACGCTCCGGCCCACCACCACGCCATCCACCGGGGCGGTGATGGTGCAGTAGCCGAGGTTCGCCTTGGCGCGGTCCAGGGCCGCCTGGGCGGTCTGGAAGCTGGCCTGGGTGGTCTTGAGGGAGGTTTCCTTGATGTCCAGGTCCTGGTCGGAGACGAGCTTCTCCGCCGCCAAGCGCTTGGTGCGCTGGTACTGGCGCTGGGCGTCTTCCAGGTTGGCCTTGGCCCGCTCCAGGCTGGCCTGGGCATCCTTCAGCTGGGTTTCCCAGACCGTCGAATCGATCTGGGCGATGACCTGCCCCTTCTTCACGAGGCTGTTGTAGTCCGCGTAGAGGGCCGAGATGGTGCCGGAAACCTGGGTGCCGACGGGCACCTGGACCAGGGCGCTGAGGGTGCCGGTGGCGCTGATGCGCTGGACCACGTTGCCGCGCTCCACCTTGGCGGTGCGCCATTTCACCTGCTCGGCGGGGCGCAGGGCCGCATACAGCCCACCGCCCACCACCACGACGCCCAGCGCCGAAAGTCCCCACAACATCTTGCGGTTCATGGTCTCCCCCGTGTCCAAAGAGCCAAGCGGCACATTACCTCGTCCCACGATGCGTCAGCCCCGACCCCGGTTGAAGCGAATTCCGCGAACCGCTGGGCCGGGGGGGTCGAACTGCAGAAGGCTGTGCCGAACGGTCAGGGAAGAACCTTCAGGGTTTCCGCGATGGCCCGTTCCGCGAAGCGCTGCACCAGGGGGCCCTGGAAGAAGCCTCCAGCCAGGGTGATGAAGGCGCAGACCAGCACCGTGGCGCCGGCGAGGGGGGCCAGGACCTGGGGCTGCTCCGCGGCCTGGCGCTCCTCCGCCTCGACCGGTTTTTCCAGGAACAGGGCCTTGAGCACTCTCAGGTAGTAGCCCACGGAGACGAGGCTGGCCAGCACGCCCAGCACGGCCAGGCCCACATGGCCCGTGAGGATCAGTTCCTTGAAGATGAAGTACTTTCCGTAGAAGCCCGCCGTGGGCGGGATGCCCGCCAGGCTCAGGAAGCAGATCGCGGCGGCGATTCCCAGGCCAGGGCGCTTCCATCCCTGGCCTCGCAGGCGGTCGAAGCCGGTCTGGTCCCCCACGAGGCCCAGGGCCGTCAGCAGGCCGAAGGCACCCAGGTTCATGGCCAGGTAGGCCACGAGGTAGAACAGCATGCCCGTGAGGGCCTGAGGGGTTCCCGCCAGCAGGCCCAGCAGCAGGTAGCCCGCGTGGCTGATGCTGGAGTAGGCCAGCATGCGCTTGACGCTGGACTGGTGCAGGGCCACCAGGTTGCCGACGATCATCGTGGCCGCAGCGGCCAGGGCCAGGGCGGCCTTCACCTTGGGTTCGCCAGCGGTGCCATCGCCCAGGGCCCAGGGGAACACGCGGATCAGGGCAATGAAGGCCACGCCCTTGGTGGCCACGGACATGAAGCCCGCGATGGGGTGGGGCGCCGCCTCGTAGGCATCCGGCGTCCATTGGTGGAAAGGCACCGCGCTCACCTTGAACAGGAATCCCAGCAGCACCAGGGCCATGCCCGCGAGGGCCAGGGGATCGGGGCCCAGTCCGCGCAGGGCGCTGGCAACGCGCGGAAGTTCGAAACTGCCGGTGACGGTGTAGAGCAGCACCACGCCCATGAGGAAACAGGCCGAGGCCACGGCGCCCGTGAGGAAGTACTTCAGGCCGCCCTCCAGCGCCGAGGCCCGCAGGCGGACCTGGGCCGTGAGGGCGTAGAGGGGGATGGAGAGCAGTTCCAGGCCCAGGAAGAGCGTCACCAGGTTGGTGGTGGCGGTGAAGACGAGCATACCCGCCACGCTCAGCATGAGCAGGGCGAGGCTTTCGCCCTTCACCCAGCCTTCGTGGTGCAGGTGGTCCCAGAGCTGGAGCACGGTCATGGCCGCGGCCACCAGCACGAAGATGGCGGAGAACTGGGCCAGCAGGTCCATGCGCAGGTGCCCGAACGTGGGCTGGGCGCCAGTGCCCCACAGGCGGCTCACGTAGAGGAAGCTGCCCAGGAGGCCCAGCAGGGCGATGAAAAAGGCTCCGCCCCGCACCCATTTCACGGTTTCCTGATCCCGGTCCAGGGCCGCCAGGGGGATCAGGGAGCCCGCCAGGGCCGGAATCGCGACGGGCAGCAGGGCGCCCCATTCACTGGCGCTGATGCTCATTTCCGCACCTCCAGGGGAGCCGGGCCGGCTTCAGGCGCCATGCGGGGCGCCGGGGCCTGGATGTCGGCGAGGAGGCCGCGCACCGGCGCCTCCGAGGCCGTGAGGAAGGTCTGGGGATGCAGGCCCATCCAGAAGATGAGGACCACGAGGGGCACCAGGGTCGCGATCTCCCGGGCGTTCAGGTCATGGTGCAGGTGCGCAGTGCCCCGTTCGGGATCCGGGTTCTCGGGGCCCCAGAAGGCCCGCTTCACCATCCAGAGCATGTAGACAGCCCCCAGCAGGATGCCCAGCGTGGCGATCACGGCGAAGGATTTGCCCCAGGCGAAGCCGCTCACGAAGGTGCCGTTGAGGATCAGGAATTCGCCCACGAAGCCGTTGGTGAGAGGCAGCCCGATGGAGCTGAGCGTCACGATCATGAAGAAGGTGGTGAAGATGGGCATCCGGCTGGCGATGCCTCCGAAGTCCGCGATCATGCGGGTGTGGGCCCGGTCATAGAGCATGCCCACCATGAGGAAGAGCGCGCCGGTGCTGATGCCGTGGTTGAGCATCTGCAGGATCGCCCCCTGGGTTCCGATCGTGGTCATGCTGGCGATGCCCAGCACCACGAAGCCCATGTGACTCACGGAGGAGTAGGCCACCAGCTTCTTGATGTCCCACTGCACCATGGCCACCAGGGCGCCGTAGACGATGGCGATCACCGCGAGCAGGGCCAGGGGCTTGGCGTAGCTGAGGGCGGCCACGGGGAAGAGGGGCAGCGCGAAACGAAGCAGCCCGTAGCCTCCCAGCTTCAGCAGCACGCCTGCCAGGATCACGGATCCGGCCGTGGGTGCCTCGGTGTGGGCATCCGGCAGCCAGGTGTGCAGGGGAAAGAGGGGCACCTTGATGGCGAAGGCCAGCACGAAAGCCAGGAAGAGCATGCCTTGGGTGCCCGCAGGAAGCGCCTGGGCGGCCTGGGCCATGAGGGCGGGGGCGAAGCTGCCGGCCTTGCCCGCCACGAAGAGCAGGGCCACCAGCCAGAGCAGGGAGCCCGCCAGGGTGTAGAGCATGAACTTGTTGGCCGCGTAGGTGCGGTCCTCGCCGCCCCAGACCCCGATGAGGAAGTACATCGGGATCAGCATGGCCTCCCAGAACAGGTAGAAGAGCAGCAGGTCCTGGGCCACCAGGGCTCCCAGCATGGCGCTCTCCAGGATGAGGAAGAGGCCGATGGCGCTGCCGGGTTTGCGCTGGAGGCTGTTCCAGGTGCCCAGCAGGGTGACGGGCACCAGAAAGACCGTGAGCACCACCAGCCACAGGTTCAGGCCGTCCAGGGCCAGGTGGTATTCCACTGGAATGCCCGCAGCGGTGAACCACAGGGCCCGCTCGATGAAAAGGAGTCCATCGGCATCGGGAGCCAGCCGCAGCAACTGGAAGGCGGCGATGACAAAGATCCCCAGGGCGCCCAGGAAGCCCAGGAGCTTGGCCAGGGGCGCGTGGCGCTCCGGCAGCAGCAGGACCACAAGCCCCCAGAAGAGGGGCGCGAACACGAGGAAGGTGAGCAGGTGGCTGTTCATCCAGGCGGTGATCATGGGCCCTACCTCAGGAAAACCCAGAAGAGGCCGAGGGCCCCAAGGGTCATGAGCAGGGCGTAATTGCGCACCCGGCCCGTCTGATGGAGGGCGAGGAGGTCGCCGGAGACGCGCGTGAGCGCGCCCGGCAGGTTCACGCCGATGCCATCGATGAGGATCACGTCGAAGAGCTTCCAGAGCAGGTTGCCGAGCCATCGCACGGGGCCCAACACCACCTTCTCGATGCCTTCGTCCACGAAATACTTGCCCGCCACCCAGCGGTGGAGGCCGGGCCAGCGTGCCGCGCGGGCTTCCGCCAGGGCCAGTCCGCCCCGGTAGCTGGCGAAGCCCCACCAGCCGCAGGCGATGGCGAGGCCCGTGGAGATCAGGGCCAGCAGCACCGCAGGGCCGTGGTGGTGGACCGCTTCGGCCGCCGTCTGGCCGTAGGTGAGACTGGGCGCCAGGAAGCGGCCCACCTGGAAGTGGCCGCCGAAGGCTTCGGGAACGCCCCAGAAGCCCACCACGGCGCTGCCTGCCGCCAGCACCACCAGGGGAACCGTCATGGTGCGGGGGCTTTCGTGGGCGTGGGCGAAAGCGTGGGCATCGCGGGGTTCGCCCCAGAAGGCAAGGGCCATGAGGCGCCACATGTAGAAGCTGGTGAGGCAGGCGCCCAGCACGCCCATGCCCCACAGCACGGGGCTCTTCAGGAAGGCCAGGTAGAGGATCTCGTCCTTGCTGAAGAAGCCCGCGAAGGGCGGCAGGCCCATGATGGCCAGGGTGCCGATGAGCATGGTCCAGAAGGTGAAGGGCAGCTTGGCGCGCAGGCCGCCCATCTTGAAGAGATCCTGCTCGTGGTGCAGGGCGTGGATCACGCTGCCCGCGCCCAGGAAGAGCAAGGCCTTGAACCAGGCGTGGGTGAACACGTGGAAGAAGCCCGCAGCGAAGCCGCCCGCGCCCAGGCCCAGGACCATGTAGCCCAGCTGGGAAACAGTCGAGTAGGCCAGCACCTTCTTGATGTCTCGCTGCGCCAGGCCGATGGTGGCGGCGAAGAGGGCCGTGGCAGCGCCCACCCAGGCGATCACCGTGAGGGTGATGGGCGTCAGCTCGAAGAGGGGCGCCAGGCGGCAGACCAGGAAGATGCCCGCCGTCACCATGGTGGCGGCGTGGATGAGGGCGGAGACGGGCGTGGGGCCCGCCATGGCATCGGGCAGCCACACATAGAGGGGCAGCTGGGCGCTCTTGCCCGTGGCGCCCACGAAGAGCATCAGGGTGGCGAAGGTGAGCACGCCGAACGTGGTTTCGGGGCTCAGGCCCCCGGCCTTCACCAACAGTTCGCCCACGGTGAGGGTGCCGAAGTGGGCGAAGAGCACCATCATCCCCACCACCATACCCAGGTCGCCGATGCGGTTGGTCAGGAAGGCCTTGAGGCCCGCTGCCGGGGCGAAATCCGTGCGGAAGTAGTAGCCGATGAGCAGGTAGGAGCAGAGCCCCACGCCCTCCCAGCCCACGAAGATCAGGGGCAGGCTGGAACCCAGCACCAGGATGAGCATGAAGAACACGAAGAGGTTCAGGTAGGCGAAGAACCGGGGGTAGCCCTCGTCCTCGTTCATGTAGCCCACGGAGTAGAGGTGGATCAGGGCGCCGATGCCCGTCACCGCGAGGGCCATCGCCGTGCTGAGGGGATCGAAGACCAGGCCGAAGGGTACCCGCAGGCGATCCACGGCCATCCAGTCCAGGGCCACCAGTTCCAGGCGCTGGCCGGGAGCGGCCTTCATGGCGGCGAAGGCGATGAGGCTGAGGGCGAAGGAGGCCACCACGGTGCCCACGCCGATCACGGCCACGCCGGTGCGGCCCAGGCGGCGGCCCAGGAGCCCCATGGCCAGGAAGCCCAGGAAGGGCAGGAAGGGAATGAGCCAGAGGTGGGTGTGCATCAGGCCCTCACTGCTTCAGCAGGTCCGCGCGGTCGGCGTCGGTGGTGGCGCGGTGGCGGAAGAGGGCCACCACCAGGGCCAAGCCCACCGCCGCTTCGCAGGCGGCCACGGCGATGATGAAGAGGTAGAGCACGCTGGCCTGGGGATCGCCGCCCCGCCAGCGGGCCGCGGCCAGCAGGGCCAGGTTGGCGGCGTTGAGCATCAGCTCGATGCCCATGAACTGCACCAGCAGGCTGCGCCGGGCCAGGACGATGCCCAGGCCTGTGACGAAGAGCAGCAGAGCCACGGACAGATAGGCCTGCAGGCTGCCCTGGAGGAAGGCGGCGGCATCCATCTCAGACCTCCTTCTTCACGAGCAGCACGGCGGCCACCATGGCGGCCAGCAGCAGCAGGCCCGCCACCTCGAAGCCCAGGAGGTGGTCCCGGAACAGGGCAGCCCCCAGACCCTGGAGGGTCATGGCGGACGCGGGCGCGGCCTTGAGTCCTTCCACCGCCGGAGAGGCAAGGACAGCGCCCACGGCGCCGACGCCCAGCAGGGCCGCCGAGGCGAGCCCCAACCAGCGCTGGATGGGGCGTTCCCGCTCGGCGGGCTCCTCCTGGTGGGTGTTCAGCAGCATGATCACGAAGAGCACCAGCACCACGATGGCGCCGGAGTAGACGATCAACTGGAGCGCGGCGGCCACGGGGTTGGCCAACAGGACGAAGAGTCCCGCCAGGCCCAGGAAGCTGAGCACCAGCGACATGCCGGCCAGGATCAGGTTGCGCTGCCACAGCACGGACAGGGCGCCGGCCAGGGTCAGGATCGCGAAGGCGAGGAACATGGGGGCTCCCTCAGGGCCGGGGGGCGGCCGGGGTGGGGTCCTCGGACAGCCGGAGCTTGCCGTCCTGGTCCGCGTAGGTGTTCATCAGATCCCACTTGCCGTACTGCATGGACAGCCGGTCGTAGGCGGCCAGTTCGTAGTCCTTGCGCAGCCAGATGGCGTCCTTGGGGCAGGCCTCCTCGCAGTAGCCGCAGTAGATGCAGCGCAGCATGTCGATCTTGAAGACCTTTGGCCGCTTCTCCTCGAAGCCCTGGGTGTGGGTCAGGTCCGAGAACTCCTCGGCCTCGATGGTGATGCAACGGGCGGGACAGGCTTCGGCGCACATGAAGCAGGCCACGCACTTGATGGCCCCGTCCTCGAAGCGCTTCAGCTCATGCAGGCCCCGGTAGCCCTCGGGCATCTCCTTCTTCCAGTCCGGGTACTGGATGGTGAAACGCTTCCGGGAAGGCGTGGTGATCTGGCGCAGGAAATGGCCGAAGGTGATGGCCATGCCCTTGAGCACCGGCCAGACGTAGGTGCGGTCCAGCCAGGAGAGTTCGACCTTCTTGACGATGACGGCCATGGCTCAACCCCTGCGGTAGATCAGGAACGCCTGGAGCAGAAAGTTGCCCAGGGAGAGGGGGAGCAGCACCTTCCAGCCCAGCCTCATCAGCTGGTCGTACCGGAAGCGGGGCAGGGTCCAGCGGACCCACACGAACACCCACGCGAAGAACACCACCTTGGCCAGGAAAGCGAGGACGGAAAGGATCGGACCAGGATCCGCCACGAAGGGCACCCGCCAGCCGCCGAAGTAGAGGGTCGCCACCAGGGCCGAGGCCGTGACGATGTGGATGTACTCGCTCAAGTACATCAGGGCGAACTTCATGGAGCCGAACTCCGTGAGGTAGCCCGCCACGATCTCGCTCTCGCCTTCCGCGAAGTCGAAGGGAAGGCGCCCCGTTTCCGCGAACATGCAGGTGAAGAAGACCAGGAAGCCCACAACCTGGGGCACCACATTCCAGAGGCCCCGCTGGGATTCGATGATCTCGTGGGGATCGTAGCCGCCGGTGGTGAGGAACACCGCCAGCACCGCGAGGCTCATGGCCAGTTCGTAGCTCACCATCTGGGCGCTGGCCCGCATGCCGCCCAGGATCGACCACTTGTTGTTGGAGCCCCAGGCGGCCGCCAGCACGCCGTAGACCGCCAGGGCGCCGATGGCCATGGGGTAGAGCATCCCCATGCCGTTGCCTGGATCCAGCAGGCTCATGTGGTAGGTCCGGTCCCCGGACTGGAAGCTCTGGCCGAAGGGGATCACGGCGAAGCCCAGGGCCGCCGGCAGGAAGGCCAGGATCGGCGCCAGCCAGAAGAGCACCCTGTTGGCATGGGGAGGAACCAGGTCCTCCTTGAGGAAGGCCTTGAGGCCATCCGCCACGATCTGGGGGAACCCCAGCAGGCGCCAGCGGCCCAGGATCGCCGCGCGGTTGGGGCCGATGCGGTCCTGGAGCATGGCGCTGCCCCGCCGTTCCACCCAGGTGAGCAGGGCCGCCAGGCTGAGGGGGCCCAGCAGGACGATGAGAACCTTCACCACCATCCAGAAGGTCTCGGGGGCGAGGTGCAGGGCTCGGGCGATCACGGTAGCAGGGGGGATCGGGCGGGACCAGGGACGGGGGCGCTGCGTGGGCATGCCTCCAACCGAAGTTCGGTGCCGGGAACCTGGCCGCCATTCCACCGGACTTGACCCCCGTCAAGGCGCTTCCCCGAAAGGGATCCAGACTGCCCCGCTGGAGGTGGCCATGAAAGCCCGCTGGTTGATCGTGTTGCTCATCCTGCTTGCAGGGTTCGGGGTGCTGGGCCTGGGAGGCCGAAGCATCGCCAAGGCCGCGCCGCCCATTCCCGAGCAGGTGCTGGCGGCGGATGGCGCCGTGCTGGTGGACGCAGGCCAGATCACCGAGGGCCAGAAGCTCTATCTGGGCCACGGCGGTCAGCACATCGGCTCCGTCTGGGGCCACGGCGCCTACCAGGCGCCGGACTGGACGGCCAAGGCCCTCCACCAGTGGGCCGAGCACACCCTGAACCGTTTCCGCGGCCAGGGGCTCAGCGAGGCGGAAGCCAAGGCCCGCACGGCATCGGTGTTCCAGGCGAACACCTACGATGCCGCCACGGGCGTTCTTCAGCTGGAAGCCAACCAGGCGGAAGCCTACCGTGCGGCCCGTGCCGAACTGGCCAAGGTGGTGCACGAAGGCGATCGTCAGGTGTCCATCCCGGCCCGCTGGATTCCCGAAGCCGCGCAGGCGGAACGGGTGGCGGACTTCTTCCTGTGGACCGCGTGGTCCGCATCGGCCCGTCGCCCCGGAACCGCCGCCAGCTACACCCAGAACTGGCCCCAGGAGCCGCTGGTGGGCAACGCCATCACGCCCGTGAGCCACCTGTGGAGCATCCTTTCCATTGTGCTGCTCCTGGCTGGGGTGGGCCTGATGGTGTGGTACCACGCCCGCCAGCCCCACGAGGCCTTCCCCGAACCCAAGGCGATCCCGGCGGCCCCCGGCACCGACAGCCAGCGCTGGTCGGCCCTCTACTTCGCCATCGCCATGGCGCTTTTCCTGGTTCAGGTGGGCATGGGCGTATTGACGGCCCACGATGCGGTGGAAGGCAACGCCCTCTACGGCCTTGATCTGAGCCGCATCATGCCCTACGCGGCTTCCCGGACCTGGCATTTGCAGCTGGCCGTGTTCTGGATCGCCACTTGCTGGCTGGCCATGGGCCTCTACCTGGGGCCCAAGCTGTCGGGCCGGGAACCCAAGGGCCAGGCCCTGGGCGTGGCGGGTCTGCTGCTGGCCCTGGTGGTGGTGGTGGTGGGCGCCCTTGTGGGCGGCCATCAGGCGGTGCTGGGCAAGCTCTCCGGCTCCTTCCTGCTGGGCCACCAGGGCTATGAATACGTGGAGCTGGGCCGCCTGTGGCAGATCCTCCTCACCGCGGGCATGGTCATCTGGCTCGTGCTGGTGGTGCGCGCTCTGCGCCCGGCCCTCCAGGCCGAGCGGGGCCACCTGGGCCTGCTGAAGCTGTTCCTGCTCTCCGCCGTCGCCATCCCTCTCTTCTACTCCGCGGGTTTCATGTACACCCGCGAGACGCACCTGGCCCTGGCCGAGTACTGGCGCTGGTGGGTGGTGCACCTCTGGGTGGAGGGATTCTTCGAGGTCTTCGCCACCGTGGCCATCGCCCTGCTGAGCACCCGCATGGGCCTGCTGCGGGAATCCACTGCCCTCCGCGCCGTGAACCTGAGCATGGGCCTCTTCCTGGGCTCCGGCGTCATCGGCACCTTCCACCACCTCTACTACACGGGCAGCCCCGCCCTGGTGAGCGCTCTGGGATCCGTCTTCAGCGCCCTGGAAATCGTGCCCCTCACCATCGTGGGCTACGAGATCGTGCAGAGCCTGCGGGCCGGACGGGCCCTGGGCAGCGGCTACGAGTGGCCGTTCAAGTACTTCGCGGCCGTCTGTTTCTGGAACTTCCTGGGGGCGGGCATCTTCGGACTGCTCATCAATCCCCCCTCGGTGCTCTACTTCAGCCAGGGGCTGAACACCACGCCCATCCACAGCCACGCGGCCCTGTTCGGCGTCTACGGCTTCCTGGCCCTCAGTCTCATGCTCTTCGCGCTGCGGGGCATGACGCCGGACCGGGCCTGGGACGGCAAGTTGCTGGGCTACGGCTTCTGGGGCCTGAATGTGGGCCTGGGCCTGATGTTGGTGCTGAGCCTCATCCCCAGCGGGCTCTACCAGTTCGCCCAGAGCCTCGAGCATGGTACCTGGTTCGCCCGCAGCGCCGAGGTGGTGCAGGGCCCCTTCATGCGCACCGTGACCTGGCTCCGCATGCCCGGCGATGTGCTGTTCGGCCTGGGTGCCCTGGCGATCCTCCTCTTCACGGTGAAGGCCGTGAAGGGCGCCTGGCAGTGGAAGAAGGCCGAGTAGCCCTTCCCGGTCTGAACGACGAAGGCCCCGCGGTTGCGGGGCCTTCGTCGTTCAGGGGGCCTTCCTGATGGGAATCTCCGGGAAGTGGTGGCTCTGGCAGTCGGGGCAGATGCCGTGGCTGAACTGGGCGTCGGAGTGGTCCGAGATGTAGCGTTCCATCTGTTCCCAGGAACCCTGGTCGTCCCGGATCTTCTTGCAGTAGGCGCAGATGGGAATCAGCCCCCGGAGGGTCCGAACTTCCGCCAGGGCATGGGAAAGTTCTTCGTTGCGGCCCTGGAGGGCCCGGTTGGAGGCCTCCAGATCCCGGGCCTGCTCCTGGATGACCCGCGTGCGGTCGTGAACGGTGGCTTCCAGCAGCAGGGTGCGCTCCCGGAGCACGCGGGTGCGCAGCCGCAGAAGGCCGAGCCCTGCGCCCAGGGCGCCCAGGGCGTAGGCCAGGTAGGCGAGGGGGTGGGCCCAGGGCGCCGGGGCCACCCGGAACGGGAAGGCAATGGGGCCGGAAACGCGACCATCGTGGGTGCGGGCCCAGACCTGGAGGGTGTAGGCGCCGGCTGGCAAGGTCGGGAATTCCCGCCAGCCTTCCGCCTGCCAGAGACCCGGCTCGGCCTCCAGGCCCTCCAGGCGGGTCCTGAACCGGATGTCCTCCTTCCGGTGGAGCACCGGCAGGGAGAAGGTGAAGCGGAGGTTCCGGTCCCGGAACCCCAGGTCTTCGCCAGGCCGGAAGGTGCGAAGGCCGCCTGCGGCGGCCGCCTCCAGAACGGGAGGGGGCGGTGCGGGAGCGAAGGTTTCCCGCTCCGGATCCAGGATGGCGGCACCCTGGGCGGTGCCGATCCAGATGCGGCCCCGGCGATCCACCAGGGAGGCGCCCAGGCTCGTGTTGGTGCTGGGCAGGCCATCGCCCAGAGTGAAATCCTCCAGCCGGGAAGGGTTGCCGGCCGCATCCAGGGTGAGGCGCGTGATGCCTGCGGAGGTGGAAAGGTAAAGGCGGCCCCGGCGGTCCACCTCGATGCGCTGGATGTAGTTGCTGCCCAGTCCCGGAAGGCTTTCCCGGGTGAAAACCTCCCAGCGGGAAGGGGCCTGAAGATCGAGGCGGGCGAGGCCCCCTCCCAGGGTGCCGGCCCAGAGCCAGGAACGTCCGCTGGGCGTGGCCTGGGCCACGAGGGCGTAGATGTTGCCGTTGGCGAGTCCCGCCTCGGACCCGAAGGTGGTCCAGGCACCGTTCAGGTAGCGGGCCACGCCTGCGCCCCGGGTTCCCACCCAGAGCATGGGCTCACCCCCCGGGCCTGGCACGGCGCAGAAGGCGGAGACATAGTCCTGGGGCAGGCCATCCCGGCGGGTGAGCCGGGTCCAGCGTCCTTCCGCGTGGCGGAACAGCCCCCGGGGCGTTCCCACCCACAGGGTGCGGGAACCCGTGGTGGAAACCGTCTCCTGGAGGGCGATGATCATCGTGTCCGCAGGGACCTCGGGCAGCCGGATGGCGGACCAGCCCCGGGCATCCTTCCGGGCCAGCCCCTTCAGGGTGCCCACCCAGAGGGCCTCCGGCGTGTCCAGCAGGGCGATGATGTAGTCGCTGGGCAGGTGCCGGGCCTGGATGCGCTCATCGGGGCCCGTCGGCGCAAAGCGGGTGAGCCCCGCGGTGGTGCCCACCCAGAAGCTGGAGACGCCCCGGGAGCCCGCCTGTTCCGCGAAACAGGTGACCTCGGGGCCCGGCAGGCCTGCTGTTTCGTCGAGGGTGCGCCACCCGCCCAGATCCAGGCTGGCCACGCCGCCGGTTCGGGTTCCGATCAGGAGCGTGGGCTTGCCATCGGCCACCGGGAACAGACTGAGGACCCCCGGCACCCGGAACCCCTGGGCCCGCCCCAGGTTTTCCCAGAGGCCGTTGCGGAACCACCAGAGGCCCTGGTTCAGGGAGCCGATCCAGACGATGGGGCGGCCATCCGCATCCCGGGTGCTGCAGAGGCTGCTGGTGGGGGTGCGGCCCGGGAAGCGGCCTGCAGTGTGGTGGGTCCAGGTTCTGCCGTCCCACCGGGAGAGGCCCCGGTTCCACAGGGAAAGCCAGAGGCTCCGGGAACCATCGGCTTCCGACACCTCCAGCACATCGTTCACGCTGCCTTCGGGGTAGCCCTCGGCGGCTCCCAGCAGGCGCCATCGGTCGCCTTCCAGCACGCACAAGCCGGTCTCAGTGGCGGCCCAGAGGCCATGACGGCCATCGGGAGCCGTGAGTTGCCGCAAGCGCCAGACGGTGCCCGGCGGGAAGCCCTCTGTCGGTCCCCAGTGCCGCCAGGTTCCATGCCGGAAGACCGCCACGCCCTGGCCCCCCGTACCCACCCAGCGGGCCAGGGTGCCATCGGGCTCGCGGGTTTCCGCCAGGCTGAAGATGTGGTCCGAGGGCAGTTCCCGCCCGCCCCGGAAATGGGTCCAGGTTCCCTGATCCAGCCGCCAGAGCCCTCCGTCCTGGGTGGCGAACCACAGGCTGCCGTCCTCGGAGCCCAGCACGGCCCGGACGTACTGGGAGGTGCTTTCCACAGGAAGCCGGACGGGCACCCAACTGCTGCCCGTATAGTAGGCGGCCCCGTCCACGGTGCCTGCCCACAGCCTTCCTTTCGCATCCCGGGCGAGGCCGTACACGGTCCCGCTGGGAAGGCCGTCCTCCATGCTTTGCACCCGCAGGGCCGGCCTGGCCCGCTCGAAGGGGTCCTGACCGTGGAGGGCCAGGCATCCCATGAGGGCCAGGAGGAGCATCCGAAGGGGCGTGAGCATCAGGGTGCGGATCGTTGGAGTCGCTTTTTTTTGGACTTTTTCGTTTTGAGGGGTGGCAGGACAAGTCGAGGACGCTAACCTGGGATCTATGTTCTCATCGTTCCTCAAGATCCTGTTGGCTTTGCTGCTTGTCCAGGGGGCTATTTTCGCGGGAACCCCGCGTTCTCGGGCGAGCGCCCGTTCCAAGCCGCGGCCCGCGAAGGTCCGGGTGAAGGCCAAGCCCAAGCCGAAGGTTCGGGCCAAGGCGAAGGTAAGGAAGGGACGCAGCGTCCGGAAGGTGGAAGCGCCAGGGGTCTTGCGCCTCCAGTCTTCCGCCGCCCTGGTGATGGATCAGGCCACCGGCGAAGTGCTGGTGGCAAAGCAGGCCGAAGCGCCGGTTCCCATTGCCTCCCTGACCAAGCTCATGACCGCCATGGTGGTGCTGGATGCGGGCCTCAACCTGGATGAGGAAATCCGCATCGAGAGCGAGGACAAGGACACCCTGCGCAACAGCCGTTCCCGTCTGCCCGTGGGCACCCTGCTCACCCGGGGCGAAGCCCTCCTGCTGGCCCTGGCCGCCTCGGAAAACCGGGCCGCCCATGCCCTGGGGCGCACCTATCCCGGTGGAACGGAAGCCTGCGTGGTGGCCATGAACGCCAAGGCCAAGGCCCTCGGGCTCTCCACGGCCAGGTTCCGGGATACCTCCGGTCTGGATGGCGGCAACCAGGCCGCGCCCCGGGATCTGGCGGCCATGGTGGATGCTGCCCACGGGTATCCGGTGATCCGCGACTACAGCACCCGTCCCGAAACGGAGATCGAGGCGGGGCGCCGCCGCATCGCGTTCAACAACACCAACGGTCTGGTGCGCAACGCCCAGTGGGCCATCGGCCTCTCCAAGACCGGCTACATCCGGGAAGCGGGCAAGTGCCTGGTGATGCAGGCCCACCTTTCCGGGCGCCCCCTGGTGATCGTGCTGATGGATTCCTGGGGCCGCTACACGCGCCAGGGCGATGCCATCCGCATCAAACAGTGGCTTGAGCATGCGGTGAAGACCGGCAAGCTGCGGAAGTAGCGCAGCGCCAGGCCGCTTCCGCAAGAATGGAGGCATGGTGTCCGATCCCCTGCCCCTCCGCAGCCATGCCAGCCCGTCCAGCGCGTCCGTCCACGCGCTGGATGCCCAGGCATTCCTGGACGAGGGCCACCTGGTTCTGGTTTTCCAGTTGCGGGGTGATCTGGAGCGCTTGAAGGTGCCCGGCCTGGGGCCCATCCGTCGGGGCGACCGGTTGTGGGAGGGCACCTGTTTCGAGGCCTTCCTGCGGCCGGTGGGCAGCGAAGCCTATGTGGAACTGAACCTGGCGCCCTCCGCCGCCTGGGCCGCCTTCGCCTTCGAAGGCTACCGCAGGGGGATGCGGGATCTGGACCTCGCGCCGGACCTCCGCCTGCGGCGCGGCAAGGGGCTGCTGGCCCTGCGGGCCCGGATCCCCCTGGCCGATCTCCCCGGCTGCGCCGGATCCACCTGCCTGGAGGTGAACCTGGCGGCGGTGGTGCAGGAAGCCGAGGGAACGGTCTCCCACTGGTGTCTTAAACCTTCGGGTGAACGGCCGGACTTCCACGCCCCGGAAAGCTTCGTGCTGCGCCTCGGAGGGGAAGGCGCATGAAGACTGGCCTCGACCGTCTGATCGCCGATCCCGGGCTCCGCAAGCCTTTGGCTGGGAAGCGCGTGGCCCTGCTGGCCCATCCCGCCTCGGTCACCGAGGACCTGACCCACGCCCTGGATGCCCTGGCGGCGCTGCCGGACCTGTGGCTCACCGCCGCCTTCGGGCCCCAGCACGGTCTGCGGGGCGACAAACAGGACAACATGGTGGAGAGCCGGGATTTCGTGGATCCCCTCCACGGCCTCCCCGTGTTCAGCCTCTATGGCGAAGTGCGGCGGCCTACCGACGCCATGATGGACACCTTCGACGTGCTGCTGGTGGACCTGCAGGACCTGGGCTGCCGCATCTACACCTTCGTCACCACCCTGCGCTACGTGCTGGAGGCCTGCGCCGCGAAGGGCAAGGCGCTCTGGGTGCTGGATCGCCCCAATCCCGCGGGGCGCCCGGTGGAAGGAACGCTGCTGCAGCCCGGCTGGGAGAGTTTCGTGGGCGCCGGGCCCCTGCCCATGCGCCACGGGCTGACGATGGGCGAACTGGCGGGCTGGTTCGTGGATCACCTCGCGCTGAGTCTGGAGTGGCGCGTGATCCCCATGGAGGGCTGGGCCCCGGCGGCGGCGCCCGGCTTCGGCTGGCCCCCCGAGTGGGCCTGGGTGAATCCCAGCCCCAACGCGCCGAACCTGGCCATGGCCCGCTGCTACGCCGGCACGGTGATGCTGGAGGGCACCACCCTGAGCGAAGGCCGCGGCACCACCCGGCCCCTGGAACTCTTCGGAGCCCCGGGCGTGGATGGCAGGGCCCTGAAAACCGAGATGGAGCGCCTGGCCCCGCAGTGGCTCCGGGGCTGCACCCTGCGCCCCTGCTGGTTCGAGCCCACCTTCCACAAGCATGCGGGCCAGCTCTGCGGCGGCCTGCAGATCCACGCCGAAGGCCCCGCCTACGACCACGATGTCTTCCGCCCCTGGCGGGTGATGGCCCTGGCCTTCAAGGCCCTGCGCCGCCTCCAGCCCGACCTCGACCTCTGGCGTGATTTCCCCTACGAGTACGAACACGACCGCCTCGCCATCGACCTCATCAACGGCAGCCCCCTCCTACGCACCTGGGTGGACGATCCCAGCGCCAATCCCGCCGACCTGGATCGCCTCACCCTTCCCCACGAACAGGCCTGGCTTCAAACCCGGTTAAAGTTTTTAAAATATTAAAAAATAATTCACCACGGAGACACGGAGTTCACGGAGAAAGATTTAAAAATAACTTTTTCTCGGTGTTCTCCGTGTCTCCGTGGTGAACCTTTTTTAATTCCTTCTAAGTTGAGGCCCGGCTTCCAGGAAGGCGAGGGCGATGCGGCGCAGGTCGTGGACATCCCGGGCCACCTGAACGGCTTTGTAGAGCTGGTGGCCGAAGGTGAAATTCTGGGCGAAGTAGACGGTGAATTCCTGCATGCGCCGCAGGGCGCGTTCCGGCGGGAAGTCCTCCAGGGTGTAGCCCCAGAGGCGATCCCAGACCTCGGCGTGGTCGATGGCCACAGGCGGGAGCCCCGCAAAGGCGCGGAAGAGCCAGGGGCGCACGGCGGCGGCCCGGCCCAGCATCAGCCCCGCGAGGGGCGCGAAGGCTTCGGTGTGGCCGCTCACGTCCTCGGGCCGGGTCACATCGCCGTTGCCGAGAACCGGCAGGCGCGTCTGGTCGGCGATCCAGGGGAACAGTTCCCAGCGGGCGCGGCGCTTGAGTTTCTCGTCGCTGAAGCGGGGGTGAACCGTGAGCACATCCACGCCCGCGTCCTCGAACAGCTTCAGGCGTTCGAGGAAGGGCGTCCGCCAGTCTTCGGTGGGGTCCCCCAGGCGCACCTTCACGGACAGGGGACCGGCGTACACGCTGCGGATGCGGCGCAGCACGCTGGCGAGCCTGGCGAAGTCCCGCCACAGGGCCGCTCCCGAAGCCTGCTGCTGGATCTTGGGCGCCGGGCAGCCCAGGTTCAGGTCGATGGCCAGGGGCGCCAGGGCCGCCGCCTTCTCGATCACGGCTTCCACCCGGTCCTCGTCGGACATGCGGAACTGGATCACCACCGGGCCTTCGATGGGCCGCCGCTTGGTGAAGGGCGACAGGTCGGCGTTCTCCTTGAGGAAGGCCGAGGCCGACACCATCTCCGTGAAGACCGCGCCGTGGCCTCCGAAATCCCCCAGCAGGCGGCGGAAGGCCGAGTGGGTCACCCCGGCCATGGGCGCCAGGAAGAGCGCCGGGGTGACGACGGTGGATTGGAACGCGAGGCGGTCGAACAAGGGGCGCGTCAGCCCTTGGCCTCGATCTTCGCCCACGAATCCTTCAGGCTCACGGTGCGGTTGAACACCGGGGCGCCCGGGCGGCTGTCGGGGTCCACGGCGAAGTAGCCCATGCGCTCGAACTGGAAGCGCTGGCCGACCTCGGCCCCGGCGAGGCTCGGTTCCAGCTTGGCCTTCACCCGTTCGAGGCTGCCCGGGTTGATGCCCTGGTGCCAGTCCTGGCCCTCCGGCACGTCCATCGGATCCTCGGCGGGGAAGAGGGGTTCGTAGAGGCGCACCTCTGCTTCCACGGCGGTGGCGGCGTTCACCCAGTGGAGGGTGCCCTTCACCTTGCGGCCATCCGGCGCATTGCCGCCCTTGGAGGCGGGATCCCAGGTGCAGCGCAGCTCCACCACGTTCCCGGCGGCATCCTTCACCACCTCTTCGCAGCGCACCAGGGCGGCGCCCCGAAGGCGAACCTCGGCGCCCGGCGCGAGGCGGAACCACTTCTTGGGGGCCTCTTCGCGGAAGTCGTCCTGCTCGATCCAGAGGGTGTTCGAGAAGGGCACCTTCCGGGTGCCCAGCTCGGGGCGGTCCGGATGGTTGGCCAGCTCCACCTCGAAGGCCTCGGCTTCGGCCATGTTCGTGATCGTGAGCTTCAGGGGGCGGATCACCGCCATGCGGCGGAGGGCGTTGGCTTCCAGGTCTTCGCGGATGCAGCTCTCCAGCAGGCCCACTTCGGCCACCATGTCGCGCTTGGCCACGCCCACGCGCTCGGCGAAGGAACGGATGGCCTCCGGCGTGTAGCCCCGGCGGCGCAGGCCGCAGATGGTGGGCATGCGGGGATCGTCCCAGCCTGCAACGATGCCCTCCTGCACGAGCTGAAGGAGGCGGCGCTTGCTCATCACCGTGTGGGTGAGGTTCAGGCGCGCGAACTCGATCTGGCGGGGCAGAGGGCGCTGGAAGAACCGGGCGTCCACATCCTGCTCCAGGAACCAGTCGTAGAGCGGGCGGTGGTCCTCGAACTCCAGGGTGCAGATGCTGTGGGTGATGGTCTCGAGGGCATCGGAGACACCGTGGGCGTAGTCGTACATCGGGTAGATGCACCAGGCATCGCCCGTGCGGTGGTGGTGCGCCCGGCGGATGCGGTACATCAGCGGATCCCGCAGGTTCATGTTGGGGTGCTGCACATCGATCTTGGCCCGCAGCACCCGCGAGCCATCCGGGAACTCCCCGGCGCGCATGCGGCGGAAGAGGTCGAGGTTCTCCGACGCGCTGCGGTCCCGGTAGGGGCTGGGCCTGCCCGGCGTGTGGAAGTTGCCGCGGTACTCCCGGATCTCCGCCTCGTTCAGGTCGCAGACATAGGCCTTGCCCTGCTGGATGAGGTACTCGGCGTAGTCGTAGAGCAGCGGGAAGTAGTCCGAAGCGTAGTATTCGCCCGCCCAGTCGAAGCCCAGCCAGCGCACGTCCTCCTGGATCGAGTCGACGTACTCGACGTCCTCGGTGCAGGGGTTGGTGTCGTCCATGCGCAGGTTGCACTTGCCGCCGAAGCGCGCGGCCATGCCGAAGTCGATGCAGATCGCCTTGGCGTGGCCGATGTGCAGGTAGCCGTTGGGCTCCGGCGGGAAACGGGTCTGGATGCGCCCCCCATGCTTCCCCGAGGCGAGGTCCGCCTCCATGATCTCCTCGATGAAGTTGAGGCTCTTGGTCTCGGGGGCATCGCTGGTCATGGGCCATCCTGGGAACGCGTTGACCTTCCAGTATGAGGGGCGGAGGGGCCTCAGCCCAGCCCCGCCTCTCCGATTGATCCCGCACGCCCTCGGGAAGATCGTTTCAGAGCCACCGTGCCAGGCGGGCCTGAACTTCGGCGGGGCCCAGCAGGAACATGGTGTCGTA
>MWBB01000020.1 GCA_002068835.1 Acidobacteria bacterium ADurb.Bin340
GGGAGCGCTGGTGGACCGCAACCGCCGCACCGTGGTGGAGGCCTCGGGCTTCGTGATGGAGGCCTCCGAGCTCAAGCGCCTCGTGGTGGCGGTGAAGAACGGGCGCCCCGTCTACCTGGGCGATGTGGCCCGCATCGGCGACGGCCCCGAGCCGGAGCCGCCCATCGTGCTCTACGGCGAGCAGGGTGCATTTGAGCCCGCCGTCACCGTGGCCCTCTCCAAGCGCATGGGCACCAACGCCACGGCCCTAGCGGAGACGGTGCAGGCCAAGGTGGAGGCCCTGCGGGGCAGCCTGATCCCCCGGGACCTGAAGGTGGAGGTCACCCGCAACTACGGCGAAACCGCCGGGGACAAGAGCAACGAGCTCATCGAGCACCTGCTCATCGCCACCTTCAGCGTGATCGCCCTGATCCTCATCGCCATGGGCTGGCGCAGCGCCGTGGTGGTGGGCATCGCGGTGCCCGTGACCCTGGCCCTGACCCTGCTCATCAGCTACCTGTGGGGCTACACCCTCAACCGGGTCACGCTCTTCAGCCTGATCTTCTCCATCGGCATCCTGGTGGACGACGCCATCGTGGTGGTGGAGAACATCCACCGGCACATGCACCTGCCCGGCCCCAAGCGCTCCTTCGCCCGCATCGTCATCGACGCGGTGGACGAGGTGGGCAATCCCACGATCCTGGCCACCTTCGCGGTGATCGCAGCGATCCTGCCCATGGCCTTCGTGCGCGGCCTCATGGGCCCCTACATGCGGCCCATCCCCGTGGGCGCCAGCGTGGCCATGCTCTTCAGCCTGGTCATCGCCTTCGTCATCAGCCCCTGGGCCAGCCTGAAGATCTTCCGGAAGGAAGCGAACCTTCCCGAAACCGATGCCTCCGGCCTGCACCCGGGCACCGAGGAGAACAGCGCGCCAGAGCCCAGCCACGGCCCCGAGCACGAGCCGGGTCTGGCCGAGGAGACGGCGCCCGAGACCTGGAGCACCCGCCTCTACCGGCGCTCCATGCACGCGCTGCTCACCAACGCCAAGGTGCGCTGGGGGTTCTTCGCCGGGGTGCTGCTGCTCCTGGGCGGGGCCATGGCCCTGGTGGGCTTCGGCGCCGTGAAGGTGAAGATGCTGCCCTTCGACAACAAGTCGGAGTTCATGGTCCAGCTGGACCTGCCCGCGGGCACGCCCCGGGAGGATGCCCTGGCCCTGGGCCAGCAGGTGGCCCGCCGCCTGCTGCAGGAGCCCGTGGTGCGCAACGTGCAGGTGTACGCGGGCGAGGCGGCCCCCTTCACCTTCGTGGGCATGGTGCGCCACAGCTTCCTGCGCAACGAGGCCGAGATGGTGGACCTCCAGGTGAACCTGGTGGACAAGGGCGACCGCAAGGAGCAGAGCCACGACATCGTGGTGCGCCTGCGGCCCGAGCTGAAGAAGCTCTCCATGCCCGAAGGCACGCGCCTGAAGCTGGTGGAGATCCCCCCGGGACCGCCCGTGATGGACACCCTGGTGGCCGAGGTGTACGGACCCAGCGAAGCTGAGCGGAACCGCTACGCGGCGCAGGTGCTCCAGGCCTTCCGGGAGGTCGAGGGCGTGGTGGATGTGGACAGCACCCTCAACGCCCCCAGCCCCAAGCTCAGCCTGGTGCTGGACCGGGAGAAGGCCGCCCTCCACGGCATCGCCCCCGCCCACGTGATCCAGACCCTCTACCTGGCGGGTCAGGGCCACACCGCAGGGCACTTCCATGTGCAACAGGGCTCCAGCCAGGTGCCCGTGGTGATCCAGCTGCCCTCCACCCAGCGGGCGCGCATCGACCAGATGCTCCAGCTCACGGTGCCCGGGATGCGCGGCCCCGTGCCGGTTTCGGAACTGGTGAAGGTGCAGGAGGGACGTGAAAACGCCGCCATCCACCACAAGAACCTGATGCCCGTCTCCTATGTCTTCGGCGACCTGGGCGGCGTGATCGAAAGCCCGGTCTACGCCTTGGCGGCCCTCAACAAGAAGCTGGACGCGATCCCCGGCAGCGACGGCAAGGCCGCGGCCCGGCTGGGCCTGGCCCACCCCGAGCACACCGAGAAGCTCGTCATGAAGTGGGACGGCGAATGGCACATCACCCTGGAGGTCTTCCGGGACCTGGGCCTGGCCTTCGCCGCAGTGCTGATCCTCATCTACATCCTGGTGGTGGGCTGGTTCGAAAGCTTCGAGATCCCCTGGGTGATCCTGGTGCCCATTCCCTTGAGCCTCATCGGCATCATCCCGGCCCACGGCCTCATGGGCGCCTTCTTCACCGCCACCAGCATGATCGGCTTCATCGCAGGCGCCGGCATCATCGTGCGCAACAGCATCATCCTGGTGGACTTCATCGAACTGAAACTGAAGGAGGGCATGCCCCTGGCTCTGGCGGTGGAGGAGGCGGGCGTGGTGCGCTTCCGGCCCATGCTGCTGACAGCCTCCGCGGTGCTGGTGGGCAGCGCCATCATGCTGGCGGATCCCATCTTCCAGGGCCTCGCCATCAGCCTCATGGCCGGGGAAGTGGCCGCCACCCTCCTGAGCCGCATGGCCGTGCCCGTCCTCTACTACCTCGTGGCCCGCCGGGGCCGCGCCGCCCAGCTGCAGCGCGAAGGCGCCGCCGAGCGGGCCCACTGAACCACCCTTTCCAAGGAGCAACCATGAACGTCGATCGCATCGTCCACACCGTCGCCGGTACCCTGATCCTGCTGAGCCTGGCCCTCACCTACCTCCACAGCCACGCCTGGGTCTGGCTCACGGTTTTCGTGGGCGCCAACCTGCTGCAGTCGGGCCTCACCAACTGGTGTCTGATGAGCCGCATCCTGGCCAAGCTGGGTGTGAAGAACGACCGCGCCTGCGGGCTGTGAGATGGATGCAGCCTTCCTCAAGCGCCTGGTCCTGGGCCTGCTGATCGGCGGCGCCCTGGGCTTCGCCTGGCACAAGCTGGTGGGCTGCCGCACCGGCGCCTGCCCCCTCACTGCCACGCCCCTGCGCGGCATCGCCTACGGCGGCGTGCTGGGGCTCCTCTGGGCCCTCGCGGGCCGAACCAACCCCTGAAGGAACCGCCATGCCCAACGTCATCCATGTCACCACCCAGGCCTTCGACGCGGTGAAGGCCCAACCCAGGCCCGTGCTGCTCGATTTCTGGGCCCCCTCCGCCGATCGCAGGCTCGCTCGGAGCCTGCTCCCGCCCGCGGGTCCGCGAGCGGCGGCGGAGCCTCGGTGCGGCCCCTGCCGCATGCAGGGCCCGATCCTCGACGAGGTTTCCACGCGCCTCGGCGACCGCGCCGTCATCGCCAAGGTCAATGTGGACGAGGAGCCCCAGCTCTCCGAGCGCTTCGGGGTGGTGAGCATCCCCACCCTGGTGGTGCTGAAGGAGGGCCAGCCCGCAACCCGGATGGTGGGCGTGCAGCAGGCGAGCACCCTGGTGGCCGCCCTCGAGGCCGCCGGCGCCTGATGGGACCGGCCCGCCTCATCCTCTGGGCCGCCGCAGCCTTCGCGGCACTGTGGCTCCTGCGGAGCATCCTACGCATCGTGCGTGGAGGACTCACCGTGGATCGATGGAACGACCTGAAGGCCCGGAACGCCCTGGTGGTGGATGTGCGCACCTCCGGCGAATTCGCCGGAGGTGCCGCCCCCGGCAGCCTGAACATCCCCCTGGACCAGCTGCCTCACCGGCTGGAGGAACTGCCCAAGGATCGGCCCCTGGTGCTCTGCTGCGCCACGGGCTCCCGCAGCCAGTATGCGAAACTGTTCCTGGAACGCTCCGGCTTCCCGGAGGTCCACAACGCGGGCCCCTGGCGGGCCTGCCGCTGAGGTGCCCATGTCCACCCTCGCTTCCACCCTCACCTGGGATTCCGGCCTCGCCTTCGCGGTGGACCAGGACGGCCACCGCTTCCTGCTGGATGCGGGCACGGAATCCGGAGGCGAGGACCGGGGACCGAGACCCAAGGCCCTGCTGCTCTCGGCCCTCGGCGCCTGCTCCGGCATCGACGTGGTGAGCATCCTCGCCAAGATGAGGGTGGAACTGGAGGGCTTCGAGCTGCGCGTCTCGGCCCCCCTGACCGAGGAACACCCCCGGGTCTTCACGGGCATCCACGTGCAGTACGTCTTCCGGGGCAAGAACCTGCCCCTGGACAAGCTGGAGCGGGCGGTGCAGCTCAGCCAGGAACGCTACTGCGGAGTATCGGCCATGCTGGCCCAGGCCTGCCCCATCACCCACGAGATCCTCGTGGAAGGATGAGGCGCGGTGCGCGCCGCCCTTTTCCTGCTGCTGGCTTCCCTCCTGGGAGCGCAGACGCCGCCCTTGGAGCTTGGCCCCGCACCCACCCGGGAGATGTTCCCCCTCTACCTGGTGACGCTGCCCTACCAGCCCGTGGACCCCACGCCCTTGGGCCGGGGGCGCTGGCAGGCGAGCGTGGTCCATCTGCGGTCCAACACCTTCGAATTCTCCGAGGTGCTCAAGGAGCGGGCTCCCACCAATGCTGCGGGCCGGGTCGTGCTCACCCGGGAGTATGTGGAGGCCAATGCCCACGCCTACGCCGATGTGCCCATCGTCTTCTATTTCGACGAAGAGATCCTGCGCACGGACTTCCGACTCCGCATGGGGCTCACGGATCGGACCGACCTCTGGGCGGAACTGCCCTTCCAGAGCCACACGGGGGGCTACCTGGACCGCCTCATCGAAGGCTTCCACAGCTTGGGGTTCGAGCAGTACGGCCGGGACCAGGTGGCCCAGGACCAGCTCACCCTCGTGGTGATGGAACATGGCCGGATCCGCTTCTTCAACCAGGAGCGCCTCTGGGCCAAGTTCCAGGATCCCACCCTGGGCCTGACCCACCGCCTGGTGGCGCAGGGCCCCTGGCGGGTGTCCGCCTACTTCACGGTGAAGCCGCCGATCACCACCTCGTACGGCGTGTACCGGGGCGGCTGGGATCATGGCGGAGGCCTTACGGCCCGCTGGGAGCCGCACCCCCACCATGTGTTCTACGGCGGCTTCGGCCTGGTGGCGCGGCCCAAGGGCAGCGAGGCCTACAACCGTGACATCCCGGGGGGCGGGTTCCGCAACGGCGGCGGATTCCATGTGGGCTGGGAGGGCCGATCGAGCCCCCGGTGGCGGCCCTACCTCCAGCTCCTCGGGCAGTCGGGCTACCTGCGGCGCCTGCCCTACCAGAAGCTGGACCGCCCCAGCCTCCAGCACGACGTGGGCCTCCACTGGCTGCTGGGGCCCCGCACGGCCGCCACCTTCCGCTACCTGAACAACATCACCCACAACGCCAACACGGCGGACATGAGCCTGGGGCTGAGCCTCACGCACCAGTTCTGAATCAGCCCAAGGAGCATCCATGCGCATCGTCATCATCGGAGGCGTCGCCGGCGGCGCCTCGGCCGCCACCCGCGCCCGGCGCCTGTCGGAGGAGGCCGAAATCATCCTGCTGGAGCGCGGCCCCTACGTCTCCTTCGCCAACTGCGGCCTGCCCTACCACCTGGGCGGCGAGATCCCGGAGCGCAGCCGCCTGCTGGTGCAGACGCCGGAGCGGCTCAACGCCCGCTTCGACATCGACGTACGGGTGAACAGCGAGGCGGTGGCCATTCATCGGGATTCCAAGGAGGTCGAGGTCCGCCGCCGGGATGGCAGCAGCTACCGCCTGGGCTACGACGCGCTGGTACTGAGCCCCGGCGCCGAGCCCGTACGGCCTCCCGTGCCGGGCGTGGACCATCCGGCCCTCTTCACCCTGCGCACCCTGCCGGACCTGGACCGCATCCTGGAGCGCCTGCCCTCGGCCCGACGGGCCCTGGTGGTGGGCGCGGGCTACATCGGGCTGGAGGTGGCCGAAGCCTTCCGCCATCGGGGCCTGGCCGTGACCCTCGCCGAGCGGCTGCCCCATGTGCTGGCCCTGGCCGATGGGGAGATGGTCGCACCCCTCCACGCGGAGCTGCGGACCCACGGCGTGGACCTGCGCCTGGGCGCCTCCGTGACGGCTTTCCAGCACGAGGGCGGCGGCTTCCGCGCCACCTTCGACGATGGCTCCGAGGCCGCCTTCGACCTGGGCGTGCTGGCGGTGGGCGTGAAGCCGGAAACGGCCCTGGCCCGGGCCGCGGGCCTGGACATCGGCCCCAGCAGCGGCATCCGGGTGGACGATCAGCTGCGCACCTCCGATCCGGCCATCTGGGCCGTGGGGGATGCGGTGGAGGTCACGGACTTCGCCACGGGGCGCCCCGCCCTCATCCCCCTGGCCGGTCCCGCCAACCGCCAGGGCCGCATCGCCGCCGACGCCATCCTGGGCCGATCCAGTCGCTACAGCGCCAGCCAGGGCACCGCCGTGGTGAAGGTCTTCGGCCGCACCTTCGCCATGACGGGCGCCTCGGAAACCCGCCTGAAGGCCCTGGGTCAGCCGGTGCAGGCCCTCCACCTGCATCCGGCGGACCACGCCACCTACTACCCCGGCGCCCAGGCCATCCACCTCAAGCTCTGCTTCGATCCCCGGGATGGGCGCATCCTCGGCGCCCAGGCGGTGGGCGGGGCCGGGGTGGACAAGCGCATCGATGTGCTGGCCGTGGCCCAACGGGCGGGCCTCACGGTGGAGGAACTCCAGGACCTGGAGCTCTGCTACGCGCCCCCCTACGGCAGCGCCAAGGATGCCGTGAACATGGCGGGCTTCATCGCCGCCAACCTGCGGGCGGGCGACCTGGCGCTCTGGGAACCCTCGGAGCCCCAAGGCGATGCCCTGCTGCTGGATGTGCGCACCCAGGGCGAGTTCGAGGCCGGCACGATCCCCGGCGCCCTGAACCGGCCCCTGGATGAGCTGCGCGACTGGCTGGAGGACCTGCCCCGGGACCGGGAACTGCGGGTCTTCTGCCAGGTGGGCCAGCGGGGCTACCTGGCCTGCCGCCTGCTCACCCAGCACGGCTTCCGCGCCCGCAACCTCTCCGGCGGCTACCTCCGCTGGCAGATGGAGCGGGAATGCCTGCCAATGGAACCCACGGACGTTCGAAGCGACGATGGTGAGAAAGGATGAAGGGTCACCACGGAGACACGGAGAGCACGGAGAAAAGATGGAGAAGAGAAAGAAGGGAAACAGGATGGCATGATAGACAGGATAAAAAACTTCATCCTGATCATCCTGACATCCTGTTTAAAAACATTTTAAATGAAAAACTGCTTGAAAATCGAAGCAGATAGAATGCAAAAACAAAAACGACAAAATTGAATTAAAAATCGATTTCATGTTGTAAAAAAGTCAAAACAAAAAACAGAATATCATTCGAAAAAATTAAAATGTCTTTTCTCTGTGCCCTCCGTGTCTCCGTGGTGAGATTTCTTCTTTTTATTCCCAGCCGCCCCGCCGGGCCTTTTTCACCGCGCCGGTTCGCTTCTTGGCCTCCACCCGTCGTTTTTGGCTGCCGCGGGTGGGCCGGGTGGCGTGACGGGGCTTGGGCGGGGTGAGGGCGGCCAGCACGGCGGCCACCACCTTGGCCCGGGCGTCCTCGAGGTTGGCCAGCTGGTCCCGGGTGCGTTCGCTGGTGACGATCCACCAGCCCTCGGCATCCAGGCGGTTGGCCACGGCGATGCGGAGGCGCTCCCGGGCGGCCTCGGTCAGGCCCTCGATGCCCGCGAGGTCCACGCGCAGCTCCACCTTGGAGGCCACCTTGTTCACGTTCTGGCCCCCGGGCCCGCCGCTGCGGACCGCCTTCACCCGGAGCGCGGCTTCGGGGATGCGGATGTCCGGCGTGATCTGGATGGAATCGGCCATGCCCCCAGGATGACAGCCCCTTTGACGGGAACCCGGTCGCCCGGTACACCGGAACGGTGCCCCGCGTGCTCCTGCTCGACCACTTCGACTCCTTCACCTTCAACCTGGCCCAGGGGCTGGTGGAGGCGGGGGCGGATATCACCGTGCGCCGGGTGGATGAAACCACCCTCGAAGCCGCCGAGGCCGCGGCCCGGGCCTCGGACCTGCTGGTGCTGGGGCCCGGCCCCGGGCGGCCCGAAGCGGCAGCCCTGGGCCTGGCCCTGATCCCGCGGCTGGCGGGCCGGGTGCCGATCCTGGGCATCTGCCTGGGGCACCAGGCCCTGGCCCTGGCCTTCGGAGGCGCCGTGGGCCGGGCCCCGGAGCCCGTCCACGGCAAGGCCTGCGCCCTCCGCCACGATGGCCGGGGCCTCTTCGCGGGGCTGCCGGATCCCCTCACCGTGGGCCGCTACCACTCCCTGACCGTGACCGCCCTGCCCGCGCCGCTGGAACCCTGCGCCTGGGCCGAGGACGGCACCCTCCAGGCTCTGCGCCATCCCGACCTGCCCCTGGCGGGCCTGCAGTTCCACCCCGATTCCTTCCTCACGCCCCAAGGGGGCGATCTGCTGCGCCATGCCCTCGCGCTGCGTCACTGAACACTGGGCCGTCCGGACCGGCGCCCTGGACCCCGACGGGATCCTGGCCCAGCCTCCGCCCGGCGCCTTCACCCTTCTCCACGGCGACGGCCGCTTCGTGGTGCTGGCGGAGGAACCCCTGGCCCACCTGGGCGCCGCCGATCTCGCGGACCTGCACTGGGAGCGTACCGGCGAGGCGCCCCCCATCCGCCCGGACCTGCTGGGCTTCGTGACCTACGAGCACGGCTATGGGCTGGATTCCACCCTGCCCGCGCCACCCTTCGTGCAGGATCCGCTGCCCGACCTGCGCTTCACGGTGCACCGCCGCCTTTCGGTGTTCGACCGCACCACGGGGCTGCTCCATGAGGCCGAGCGGAATCTGCCCGCCGAGCTGGAGCCCGCCCCCCACGACCTCGGCCACGGCGCCTTCGCGGCCCGCAAGAAGGCGGACACCGACACGGCGGCGGGCTACGCCGCCAAGGTGGCCCGCATCCGCGAAGCCATCGCCGCCGGATCGGTGTACCAGGTGAACCTCACCCGCCAGGAGGCCTGGACTGTCCAGGGCAGCCTGGCGGCGTTGGCCCGGCGCCTCCACGGCCTCAACCCGGCCCCCTTCTCGGCCCTGGTGGCGGATCCCGCCTTCACGCTCCTCAGCAGCAGCCCCGAATGCTTCCTCCGGTGGGACCAGGGCCGGATCCTCACTCGGCCCATCAAGGGCACCGCGCCCCGCCACGCCGACCCGCGGCAGGACGAAACCCTGGCCCGGGAGCTACTGGCCAGCGCCAAGAACCGCAGCGAACTGGCCATGATCGTGGACCTGCTCCGCAACGACCTGGCGCGCCTCTGCGTGCTGCCCTCGGTGGGTGTGGCGGGCTTCCCGATGCTGGAGTCCTACGCCAACGTGCACCACCTCGTGGCCGAAATCGCCGGAGCCCTCGCGGGCCCGCCGCGGCTGGAAGCGATGCTCAAGGCCCTCTTCCCGGGCGGTTCGGTGACGGGCTGCCCCAAGCTGGCGGCCATGGGCCTCATCCGGGAGCTGGAGGCGGAGCCCCGCCGCATCTACTGCGGTGCCCTGGGCTGGATGGCCCACGACCTGTCGGAGGGCGCCTGGGCCCTGCCCATCCGCACCGCCTGGGCCTGGGACGGTCAGCTGCGCTTCGGCGTGGGCGGCGGCGTGGTGTGGGATTCCGATCCCGCCGCCGAGTACGAGGAAACGGTCCACAAGGGAAGGAGCCTCGTCGCATGCTTGCGTTCGTGACGGACACGACGGTGGACCTTGCCCGGAGCGCGGCCCGCTTCGGCGAGGGCCTCTTCGAAACGATCCGCATCCAGGCCGGGTCGCCCCGGTGGATCACCCTCCACCACGACCGCCTGGCCGCGGGCTGCGGGGCCCTGGGGCTGGAGGCCCCGCCGCCCCTGGCGGAGCTCCGGGCCTCGGTGGCCCCCCTGTGCGAGGGCCTCGCCTTCGGTGCCCTGCGCCTGCTGGCGGTGGATGGGCGCCTGATGGCCTGGGCCGAACCCCTCGAACCCGAAGCCCCCCGGCCCCGGACCCTGGGCCTGGCCCACACCGTGCAACGGGCGGCCGGATCCTTCGGCACCCGCTTCAAGACCCTCAGCTACCTGGACAACCGCCTGCTGCACCGCGAGGCCCTTGCGCGGCGACTGGATGCGGTGGTGGCCGCGAACACCGCTGGACGCCTGACGGACACGGCCCACGCCACGCTGGCCGTGGTGTTGGGGGACCGCCTGCTCACGCCTCCGGCCGCGGAGGGCGCCCTGCCGGGCATCGGGCGACGGATCCTCCTGGAGGCGGGCCTGCTGGAGGAGGCGCGACTGACCTGGGCCGACCTGGACCGCGCCGAAGGCGTCGCCCTGCTCAACGCCCTCCGGGGCCTGAGCCCCGTGGGCCACCTGGAGGGCCTGGGCCCCCTGGATCCCGCGCACCCCCTGCTCATACGAGCGGCGGAGGTCCTGGAGGCAGCCCTGGGCTGAAGTCAGGGTTTGGGCCCGATAGAGAGGCTCCGCAGGATGCCGACCGCCTCCTGCTGGGCCGCCTTGGCCTCCCGCTCCGCCTGGGCTCGGCCCGAATTGTCCCAGCAGCTCCCGGCATAGGCCGCGTATTTCAGGCTCAGCAGCCTGGGGCCATCTGCCAGGACCGCATATCCGAAGATCATCGCCTTCCCATCGCGATAGCCGTAGGAGGGGTTCCCGGCGCCCGCCTTGTACTTGAACTTGGTGGTCAGCAACCGCCCCTTGAAGGGCCCCAGGCTGAAATCCTGCAGGGTTCCCTCTTCGGGATACCACCCATTCCCCTTCATCTGGGCGCGCAGGCGCTCATCCATGTCGCCCCTCGTGAGTTCCCGCCCCTGCTTGAGTTCCGCGGAAACCGTGGCGTTGGCGATCTGCGGTCGGCAGAGCTTTCCCTTTCCGGCGATCTGCCGCTCCATGCGAGCGCTCCAGGCGCCCCGTCCTTCCCGTTCAACCTTCCAGCCCCCTGGAAGTTTGGCCCGGAACCACTCCCCGGCCTCAGCGGGCGCCGCCGGGCGCTCGCCCCGGGCATCCCGGGGCTCCCCGAAATACCGTGTGAAGTAGTCGGCCAGGGCCGCATCCAGCGTCGGCTTCCCACCCCGAAAGATGGCCTGGGCCAACCTGAGCCGTTCCTTGTCGAAGAGGCCATCCTGGGCCCGGCGGGCCTGGATCAGGCGCTCCACCTCGTCCATCGTGGCCAGGAATTTCTCCAGGGCGGCTTCGTCCCCGCTCCAGCGCACACCGCCATCCTTCAGCCAGGCACGGACCTGTTTCTTGTGGCCATCGAAGCGCTCGCGGTACAAGCGGTTTTCGCAGTAGGTGGCCATGGCCACCCGCTCCATGCGATCCAGATCCCGCTCCGAGAAGTCCGGATGCTTTTTGCGGAGTTCGGAGCGGACGCTTCGGCTGAGGAAGCCCTGCCGCCAACCCCAGGCATCGCTGCCCGTGCCCCCCGAAGCGGCCTTGTAGGAGGCGAAGGCTTCGTCCAGCTGGCGCTGGTTGGTGGCGTCCTTGGCGGCCAGGGTGCCCGCCGCCACGGCCCGGCCTGCGAAATCGGCTGCATCCGCCGGGGGACAGCCGTACTTGATCATCGTCCAGCTGAGCAGGAAGGCAGCCTTCACCCGATCGCCCTTGCGCCAGGCATCACGGATCTCCGGAAAGTCCGCCGCGGCCCCCGCCAGCTTGAATGCCCTGGAAACCTTGGGGTTTCCGGACCGCTTGGCCGACCATTCCCCGGCCTTCAGGATGCCTGTGGTCGCCACGGCCTTGAGGGCTTCCGGACTCGTGTATTCCACGGGAGCAACGGGCTTGTCCTTGGGCCAGGGCGTTGCCGCCATCAGGAATGCGGATGCAAGGCAGAGCAGCGCCGCGCGAACCATGGGGCCTCCGGGTTTGCCCCGATTAGGGCATACGCCCAGGTTCCTTCTCAACCCCTCAGGGCATGCCCAGCCATTGGGACAACAACCCCAGGCGGCCCGCCAGTTCGCTGAAGCGCTCCACGGGGAAGCCCATGACAGTGGCGAAGCTGCCGTCGATGCGCTCGATAAAGAGGGCGGCGATGCCTTGGGCGGCGTAGGCTCCGGCCTTGTCCATGGGCTCGCCCGTGTGGGCGTACCAGCGGGCCCGGGCCTCGCCCACGGGGCGCAGGAAGACCTCCGCGGTGTCGCAGAGGGCGTGCACCTCGTCGTCCCGACGGAGGCAGAGGCCCGTGTGCACCTGATGGCTGCGACCCTGGATGAGGCCCAGCATCCGCACGGCGTCCTCGGGGGATTCGGGCTTGCCGAGCACGTGGTGGTCCACCGCCACGGTGGTGTCCGCGGCGATCACCCAGCGGCCCGGGTTCACCACGGAGACGATCTCGGCCTTGGCCCGGGCCAGGCGTACCACCATGGCTTCGGGTTCCTCGTCGGGCAGGGGTGTTTCGTCCACTTCCGGCGCCCAGACCTCGAAAGGGATCTGGAGGGCTTCCAGCCACTGCTTCCGCCGGGGCGAAGCCGAGGCCAGGATGGGCGGGGGCAGGTAGAGGGTTTCGTCGCTGAGGGTCATGGGCTCATCCGTCGGGCCCGCCATGCTACCGCAGCCAAGCCCAGGGCCAGGATGGCGCCCAGCAGCGCGGGCAGGCCCACCCAGCGGGCCGGGGTCCGGCGCACCCGCCAATCGAGGGGAAAGACCCAGCCGCCTTCGGAGCGGGCTTCGCCCCAGAGCTGCCAGGTGCCGTCGGCGTTGAAGCGCCCGGATTTTCCCGTGAGGGTGGCCCGCAGCAGTGGCCGGCCGCTCTCCACGGCCCGGAGGCGGATCTGGGCCGCGTGGAGATCGGTGGCGGCGCTGCGCTCGAACCAGCCGTCGTTGGTGTGGTTGGCCAGCAGATCGCCCCCAGCCAAGGCCAGCCCCCGGGCGGTTCGGTCCGGCATCAGGGCCTCGGAGCAGATGAGGGGATGGATGCCCAACGGACCTTCGGGCGTGGCCACCTGGAAGGTGCTCTGGTCCGTCAGGGGCCCAGGCACTTGGCTGAGAAGGCCGAGGCTCCGCTCCAGGGGTTCCCGCAGGAACGCGGGGCCCGGAATGGCTTCGCCGAAGGGCATGGGTTCCGTCTTGGCCTGGAGGAAGGCGGGGGCCCCGTCCGCCTCGCCGCGCACCAGGTTCCACAGCAGGTAGGGCGTCCCCGGCGGGGCGCCTTCGGTGCCATAGAGCCAGGCCACGCCGCGGCTCCGGGCCTCCTCCGCCAGGCGCAGGTCCGGGCGGGCGTCATCCCGGCCCAACACCGAGCTCTCGGCCCACAGCACCAGGGTGCGCCGCCCCGACCGGGGCCAGCCCGCCTCCGCCAGCAGCCGGTCCGTGCGCCGCCAGTGGTCGGCCTCCATGCCGGGCCGCCGCACGCCGGGATCGAAATTGGGCTGCACCATCATCACATCCAGGTGGCGGGGCGGCCCCTGGGGAAGGAGGAACCAGGCTAGGCCCAGCACCGTGGGCACCCCCGCCCAGAGGGCCGCAGCCTTCAGGGCCGGGCTCAGGGGCTCCGGGCGCAGCAGCGCCGCCGCCAGCAGCCCGCCGCAGCCCCAGCTCCAGGCCCCCAGCCCCGGGCTGCCCAGGAAGGCCGCAGACCGTGCCAGCAGGGGCAGGGCGCCGTAGGGGGCGCCCCAGCTCCAGGGATAGACATGGAAGGCGAGGGTTTCCCAGAGCAGCAGGGCCAGGGCCGCCGCCAGAGCGCCTGCGGCGAAACCCCAGCGGCGGAAGGCGGTTCGGCCCGCCAGAGTCACGGCCAGGAAGCCCAGGGCCTCGTAGCCCCAGAAAAGCAGCGAGGCCCCCAGAGCCGCCGCGTAGGGCATGGGCCCCTTGCTGGCCAGGGTGGCGGGCACGAAGGCGAAGATGCCTGCCAAACCCAGCAGGAAGGCCAGGTACAGCCACCCGGCCTTCAGGCCCCGGTAGGCGGCGGCCAGGGCCAGGGCCGGAACCAGGAAGGCCAGGAGCGGTTCGTGGACCCCGAGGCCCGAGGGCGCGGGAAAGCGGAAGGCGAGGAAGAAGAGCCCCGCCAGGGCCAATGCCTGGAGGGGGGCCTGGAGGGACGCCTTCACCGGAAGCCCCGGCGGGCGGCCTCGAAGCAGGCGATGCCCGCAGCCACGGCCGCGTTGAGGCTCTCCACGCCCTGGATGGGAATGGCCAGGCGGCCCACGCCCTCGGGCAGGTCCGTTCCCCGCCAGCCGTGGCCCTCGTTGCCCACCAGCAGGCGCAACGGCGCGCGCAGGTCCGCGCCTTCGAGGGGCGTGGCCTCGGGGCCGCCATCCAGGGCCCACCAGCGGCCCCCATCGGGCTCCGGCCGCTCCACCCGGCGCAGGGGCATCAGGAAGGCGGCCCCCATGCTGCCCCGCAGGGCCTTGGGCGCGAAGGGATCGGCACAGCCGGGCCCCAGCAGGGCCTCCTGGAAGCCGAAGGCCGCCGCAGCCCGCAGGATGGCCCCCAGGTTGCCAGGATCCTGGATGCCCCAAGGCCCGATGACCCGTTCAGACAAGGGGCCTTCCGGCTCCGGCCCCAACTCCATCAGCAGGGCATGGTCCGGGGGACTGCCCGCCTCAGCCAGCTCCCGCATCAAGCCTTCGCCCAGCATCCAGGTTTCCAGGCCAGCTTCCAGCGGATGCGCGGCGGCCTCCTCCCGGCGGAGGGCCAGCACCGGACGCAGGCGGGCGCGGGTGGCCTCCGGGGCCTCGAGCCAGGCCTCCATCAGCTTCGCCCCCAGCAGCAGGGTGTGGGTCCGCCGCAGGCCGGTGGGGCGCAAACGGGCCAGGAGGTCCTTGTAGCGCGGGTTGGCGCGGCTCGTGAGGATCGGCGGCATGCCTCCAGCGTACCCGGGGACAGGGGCCGGGGCAGCGGAAAGGGTTTGGCCCATCCCGGAACCTCCGACAGAATGGAGGGATCGTCTCACGATGCCTTGGATCCGACCCTTCCCAGAGGTTTCCATGCAACCCTTCGTTCCCAGCAACCAGAACATGAAGGAATTCACCTTCAAGGCCGTGGCCTTCGGCCTGTTGATGTGCGTCGTGCTCGGCGCCGCCAACGCCTACCTGGGCCTGAAGGCCGGCATGACCATCGCCGCCACCTATCCGGCGGCCGTGATCGGCATGGCCCTCATCAAGCTCTTCAAGGGCACGATCCTGGAGGAGAACATCGCGCGGACCGTGGGCAGCATCGGCGAAAGCGTGGCGGCGGGCGCCATCTTCACCATCCCGGCCTTCGTGATCGGCGGCATCTGGCCCAAGTTCTTCACGGCCGGCAACTACCTGACCTCGGCCTTCATCATGTTCAGCGGCGGTCTGCTGGGCATCATGTTCGTGGCCCTGCTCCGCCGGGTGATGGTGGAGGACGCCGAGCTGCCCTACCCCGAGAGCATGGCGGCCGCCGAGATCCACAAGGCGGGCCAGGGCGGCGCTTCCGGCACCAAGTTCCTGTTCGGCGCCATGGCCGTGGGCGGCGTGGTCCAGGCCCTCAGCGCCATGAGCCTCTTCGCCACCACCTGGACCAAGTGGGTGCCCTTCAAGGCCACGCTCTTCAACCTCACGGCCAAGGGCAAGGCTGCCGCGGCCCAGGGCGGCCTGGTGCTGACCAACCCCGGCATCAGCCCAGCCTTCATGGGCGTGGGCTACATCATCGGCCCCAAGCTCGGCAGCCTCACCTTCGCGGGCGGCATGATCGCCTGGGGCCTGCTGGTGCCAATCATCACCTACTTCGTGGCCCCGGGCGTGCTGCCGGAACAGGCCGGCCATGAGGAATGGATCGCCCTGTCCAAGGCCGTCTTCGGCGGCATCGTGAAGCCCATCGCCATCGGCGGCATGCTCGTGGGCGCCAGCTTCACCCTGTTCAAGATGCGCAACAGCCTCATCACCGGCCTGAAGCGCTCCATCGGCGATGTGAAGAAGGCCGCCAGCGGCGAGCACACCGTGGACCGAATCAACCAGGACATCGCCTTCACCTGGATCCTGGCGGGCGTGGCCTTCTCGGCCCTCTGCACCCTGCTCATCGCCAAATTCATCTTCGGCACCAGCCTGATCGTGGCCGTGGTGGCGGGCCTCCTGGCCGTGATCCTCGGCTTCTTCTTCGCGGCCGTGTCCGGCTACCTGGTGGGCATCATCGGCTCTTCCAACAACCCCATGTCCGGCCTGACCCTCACGGCCCTGGTGGTCACCGCCCTGGTCATGGTGATGCTGGGCGTGAAGGGGAACCCCGGCATCGCCGCCGTGCTGGGCGTGGCCGCCATCGTGTGCGTCTCCAGCGGCGTGGCGGGCGAAATGCTGCAGGACCTCAAGGCCGGCCACATCCTGGGCGGCACCCCCTGGCGCATGCAGGTGGGCGACATCCTCGGCGTGATCCTCAGCGCCGCCGTGCTCTTCCTCCCCCTGGTGGTGCTCCACGAGGGCCCCATCAAGGAAGCCGCCAACCGTGAACTGGGCAACCGCGCGGCCAACCAGGTGCAGGTCGTTACCTACAGCGGCGACCGCCGCCCCGACCTGAAGGGCGACCACACCCTGGACCAGATCCGCGCCATGGATCCCGACAGCCAGAAGGAGGTCCTGGGCCTGGATGCGGGCTTCGGCAGCACCCAGCTTCCGGCTCCCCAGGCGGGCCTGATGGCCGACCTCTCCCGGGGCATCGTGGGCGGCAACATGCAGTGGGCCCTCATCGTGGTGGGCATGCTCATGGGCCTGGGCCTGGTGCTCATGCAGGTGAAGAGCCCGATGATCGTGAGCGTGGGCATGTATCTGCCCTTCAGCACCACCTTCGCCATCTGCCTCGGCGGCCTGATCAAGGGCGTGGTGGAGCGGCTGGGCGAGAAGAAGGGCTTCAGCGAGGCCCAGAAGACCAAGGTGGAGAACGTGGGCGTGCTGGTGGCCGCGGGCCTCATCGCTGGCGAGGCCCTGGTCGGCCTGGTGTTCGCCACCTTCGCGTTCTTCGAGGTTCCCTACACCGTGTTCAAGGAGCCCCGCTTCTTCGTCCTCAGCCTGATCATCCTCGCCGTGGTGGCCGCGATCCTCATCCGCGTCCCCCTGAAGAACGCCGGAGAGAAGGACGCCTAGGCGGCCTTCCCGCCCATCCGACCTGCGCCGGGACCCTTCGGGGTCCCGCGCGTTTTCGACGCGGAGACCCCATGCCCAGCCCCCGAACCCTTCAGGACTGGCTCGATGCCCAGCCCGTTCCCTCCGTCGCCTCCGAAACCGAGCCGGATGGGCGCGTGGTACTGCTGCGGCCCAAGTTCACGGCCCCCTGGATGCAGTGGCTCCAGCGGCGCCTGCGGCGCCCCCAGTTCCGCGTGAAGCTGGACCCCTTCGGCAGCTGCCTCTGGCTGCATCTGGACGGCCAGCGCACCGTCGCCGAACTGGCGGAACTGATGCGCGTGGCCTTCGGCGGCACCGCAGAGCCCAGCGAGGAGCGGGCCGCGCGCTTCGTCCAGCAGCTGGTGGAGGGCCGCTTCGCCCGCCTGGAGGACTGACCGCCTATTCGATGGGCAGGCGACCCTGGGTCATGCGGATGATGGCCGGCACGTGGAGGTCATCGGCCATGCCCACCACTTCGCCGCTGGGCGTGGGGCCCTGGGGCAGCAAACGGGTGGGGGTGGCGATGGGGACTTCGGGGGTCGAAGGCATCTCCCCGTAGACGGCTCCCGAGGCCAGGACAGGCTGGGGCGTGGCGGCCACCGCCGGTTCCAGGCGGACGGAGGAGGTCAGCAGGCCCGAGTCCACGGGCACATCGAAGCCCGAGGCCAGCACCGTGACCAGGGCCTTGTCCTCCAGTTCAGGCGCTTCCACCTGACAGAGCTTGATGTCGGCGCCGCCCCGGTAGTGCTCCTGCAGGAAGCGCATGGCGGTCTGAACGGCGGAAAGCTCCACCTGGTCCCAGTCCGCCATGATGCTGACGATGACCTGGGAGGCGGGCCCCTGGGCGGCGCGCTCCAGCAGCGGGCAGTCCAGGGCCTTCTGCAGGGCATCGAGGATGGCCTCTTCGCCTCGGCCCTGGCCCGTGCCGATGAGGGCCTCCCGGCCGTTGCGCAGCACGGCTTCCACATCGGCGAAATCGCCGTTGAGGGTTCCGGGGCGCAGGATCAGGTCCGTGATGCCCCGGACGCCCTGGATGAGCACGCCGTCCGCCGCCCGGTAGGCCTCCTTCACCTTCACGTTGCGTTCGCAGAGGCTCAGGAGCTTCTCGTTGGAAACCACGATCAGGGTGTCGGCGGTATCCCGCAGGTTGGCAAGGCCCGTGGCCGCCTTCTGGGATTTGCCCGGCCCCTCCCAGTGGAAGGGGGTCAGCACCACGGCCACGGCCAGGGCGCCCAGTTCCCGCGCGCAGCCCGCCACGATGGGGGCCGCGCCGGTGCCGGTACCGCCGCCCATGCCCGCGGCAATGAAAACCATGTCCGCGCCCTGGAGGCTCTGCAGGATCTCCTCCCGGCTCTCCTCCGCCGCCACGGCCCCCCGCTCGTGATTCCCGCCCGCGCCCAGGCCGCGCATGGACATCGGCCCCAGGGGGATCTTCACGTGGGCCTGGCTGGTGGCCAGGCTCTGCTGGTCCGTGTTCATGGCGATGAGCTGCACGCCCCCCACGCCGCTCTGGACCATGCGGTCCAGGGCGTTGCAGCCCGCGCCGCCCACGCCCACCACCTTGATGTTGGCGCCGGGCAGGTGGACGGGGCTGGGCAGGAAGGCGGCATCAGGCATGGAAACTCCGTTGGGGTGCATCACATCGACCTCTTGATCCAATCGAGGAGACCACCCTTCCGGGGGGATCGTCCTGCGCCTTCCAGCAGATCCCGGTTGAGGGATTTCACGGCGCCGAGGGCGTTGGTGTAGAGCGGATTGGCCACCACGTGGGAAAGGCCCTGGATGCCGGAGACGCGGCCGAGCACCACCCGGGGGCGGCCCAGGATGCTCTGGGCGAGGTTGGCCAAGTGGGGCATCAGGGAACCGCCGCCCACAAGATGGACGCCCCCGTGGATCTCGTGGACCAGGCCGCTGCGACCCATCTCGGCCAGGATCATGTTGAGCAGTTCGATGCCTCGGGCATGCAGCACCTCCGCCAGCTCGCGTCGGGCCACCAGGCGCCCTTCCTCCTCGAGCTCCACCATTTCGGAGGGATCCACCTGGCCCGGCAGGGCCGTGCCATAGCGGCGCTTGATGCGCTCCGCCACGCTGATGCCGCCCAGATGCTTGGTGATCTCCAGATCCCGCGTGAAGTGCTGGCCGCCGATGGGCAGCACAGCGGAATGGAAGAGGGCGCCCCGCAGGAACACGCCCAGGTGCGTGAGCTGGTCGCCGATGTCCACCACCACGGCGCCGTTCTCCGCATCCTCGCGGCTGAGCACCCCCTCGGCGCTGGCCAGGGGGCTGTACACCAGCGACGCGCCCTGCAGGCCGGAAAGCTGCAAGGCCCGCTGCAGGTTCTCGATGACCGAGCCCGGGGCCACGATGATTCGGATCTCCGCTTCCAGCGTGTCGCCCACCATGTTCACGGGGTTGCGGATGTCCCGCTGGCCCTTGATGTGGAACATCTGCGGGATGCGGTGGAGGACCGTCTCCTCCTTGGCGAGCTTGCAGGCGTTGGTGGCCTGCTCCATCACGCGGTCGCGGTCCGCCACTGTGATGATGCGGTCGGGGTTCGAGATGGTGATGGAATCCCGCAGGTTCTCGCCCTTGAACTGGATGCCGTCCACGGACACCCGGATGCCGTCCAGCTTGGTCTGGCCCGCGGTTCGCATGGCCTCTTCCACGGACCGGTTGATGGCCGAAACCGTCAGGTTGATGTCCACGATCTCGCCCTGGCGCACGCCCCCTTCAGGGTTCGCCACGCCGACGCCGGTGACATTCAGGCCGCCGCCTTCCTCCTGCACGGCGACCGCTGCGACGACCTTGCTTGCACCGAGATCAAGACCGAGGAGTACGGCGGGCTGCACCATGCGGATTCCTTTGGAGTCGATCATACCCGCCCAACCCCGCAAATACGAGGCTTCCAGCGATTGCTCAGTCGGTTTTCGCCTCGTTGGCCGGGGCCTCCTCCAGGTCCAGATTCCCCACGGCAACGTAGCCCCCTTCCACCTCCCAGCGCAGGTCGAAGTAGCGGGCCCGGGCCCGGACGGCAGGATCCGAGAACTGCTCCAGGAAGATGGCCTGGAAATTCGGGATGTTGCGGGTGGGATCCTGCCGACTCAGGTAGATGGGCGCTTCCAGGCCCTCCAGGAACGCCACGGGCCCCTTCGGGCTCCAGCGCAATTCCGCGAGCCGCTCGTAGAAATCCAGCTGGCGGTCCCGCAGGGCCGTGGCAGCCCGGATCAGGCGCACCAGGGCCTCGTCGCTCTGGCTGGACGGATCTGCCACCACGGGCACAGGGTCCAGGTTCCCCGCGCTGGCCCGATCCAGCACGATTCCATCATCGGAAATCAGGTAGACGCCCGAGGTCCGCACCAGCCAGAGCAGGGGCTTGCGCTCCTCCACCACCAGGCTCAGGCGGTCGGGAGGATCCCGCCGCAGGATCAGGCCCTTCACCCAGCGCCGTGATTCCAGCTCCCGCCTCAGTCCGTCGGCATCGAACCAGAACAGCGGCCGTCCTTTGCAGCGCGCATCCACGAGGGTCTGCAGCTCTGCCAGGCGCTCCCCCCGGCAGCCTGTGATGGTAATGGCTTCGATGGTGAGCTTCTGCAACCCGAGGTACCGGTGCCCCAGCTCCAGGGCCCCCCATCCCGCGCCCACCACCGCCACGATCATGAGCCCCAGGCGGACCCAGGGCAGCCAGGGACGCTTCGGGCGGGTTCGAACAGGGAGGGCCATTGGAAGACCTGAGAGCGCCTAACAAAACTCGCGCGGGCCGCGCTGGGAGCGCCGGGCGAGCGTGGGAGGGAAGGCGCCAGAGGCTCCGGCTCTGCGAGGCGTAGCCGAGCAGGAGGCACGCACGGCGTGCCGATCGCTGGAGGCCGTCGTGGGGCCTACGGACAAGGCGGCTGACGCACCCAGGCGACGTCCGCCGCCCCAGCCCGGAGGGTGCCCGCAACGCGGGTGCGACGGAATGTGAAACCGCGCGCCCAGCGGCGTCAGAGCCCTTCCACGATGGAACCCCATCGCGGTGCGGCCTCTTCCTGGC